>NYTZ01000087.1 GCA_002683735.1 Flavobacteriales bacterium | reverse complement strand
AACCACACCTACAACGCCCAGCAATTCGACTGGTTTCGTGCCGGTTCCGCGCTGAACCTGATCAATCAACAGAACTCATGAAACGCATCGTTCTCCTCACCTTGGTTGCCTGTGGACTCCACGTCCAGGCGCAGGACATGAGTGGCATCATCAAGACCAACCCGCTCGGTTGGTTGGCAGGCCAGTATCAGTTCGGTTACGAGCACTTCCTGAGCGAGAAAGCGTCTGTGCAATTGTTGCCCGGAGGCATTGTCGGCAGCGTGACCCTCTTTCCCAACGACAGTACGTCCAACCTGTCATCGGTGGGGGCGGGGCGTGCGGGGTTCATCGTGGTGCCGGAGTTCCGGTACTACTTCTCCGGTGACGCGCCGGATGGGATGTACATCGCGCCCTTCGGCCGCTACCGTTCGGTGACCACCACCATCAAGAACGACGGAAACAGCAGCCAGACCCGGACGGCCATCGGAGGCGGATTCGTCCTCGGTTACCAGTACTCCTTGGCCAATGGCCTCACCGGAGAGGTGTTTCTTGGGCCGCAGTTCAAGTCCTCCACGACGTCCTCGACGGGGGCTTACGACGACTATGGCTTCGCCTTTGAAGACGAGAGCAACACCGGCATCCGCTTCGGCATCAACATCGGATTCGGATTCCGACCTGTACCTTACGGCGACCTGACCGACTGACCGGTCGGAGCGCATTGTTGGATTGATGAAACACCCCTGCTACACATGGAGACCCGCTGTGCTGGCGGTGGTCATGGTGGGCGTGGTCTTGTCCAGTACGGGCCAAGACCTCCCCAAACGCGGTTGGCTGAAGACCAACCCTTTTGGCCTCTTCGTGGGGCAGTTTCAGTGCGGGTTCGAACGGCCTGTGTCTGACCGTTTCTCGGTGCAGCTGACCGGTGGAGTCGTGCGGTCGAGCTTGGAATTGAACACCGATGACCTCGAGTCCTTGCTCAGCATCAACACCACGCTCAATGCGGTTGACTGGATTGGGTTTGTCGCCATGCCGGAGGTCCGCTACTACCTCTCAGAGAACATGGGGGTTGGCAAGGGTTTCTACATCGGCGCCTTCGCCCGGGTCCGGTCTATCCAACGGACGATGACCACCAATTTCGTGGGGGTCCAGCACCGCACTGCAGTGGGGGCGGGAGGCGTCATTGGTGGACAATTTACCATCAGTGAGCATGTCCGGGGAGATCTCTTCCTGGGTCCCCAGATCAAATCGACGACCACGACCTTCGGCGAGCACTTCGTGTACGCTGAGGAAGAATGGCTGCCGGGGGTTCGCTTCGGCATGAACTTCTGTTTCCAGCCGTGAGCCCGGGCGGCAGCGGGAATGGTGTGACCATCGACGTGGCCGGGGAGATGTTGCACCTGCTTCCTGACGGTGCCGTATGGTGGGCGTCAGCCCAGACACTTTGGCTCAGCGACCTGCACCTGGGCAAGGCAGCCCACTTTCGAAAGCACGGTGTGCCCATTGGGTCGGAGCCGACGCTGGCCACGTTGCACCGGTTGCGCGAGCAAATCCAGACCATGCGACCAGTACGGGTGCTCCTCTTGGGGGACCTCTTCCACAGCGACATCAATCGGGAGTGGGAGCCGTTCGCCGGCCTTTGCGAGGAGTTTCAGGAGGTTGAATGGGTGCTTGTCCAAGGCAACCATGACATGATTCCGGAGGTGTTGCTCCGGGAGTCGGGCATCCAACAGATCGGGCGGCTTGATGAAGGGCCGTTCACCTTTACTCACGATCCGGCGGATTTGGCGGAGGACTTCGGCTACCACGTCTGTGGTCATGTCCACCCGGGCATCCGCTTGGCCGGCGCTGGGCGGCAGCGCCTGCGTCTGCGGTGCTTTCATATCACGGACAAGCAGGCGGTCATGCCGGCTTACGGCGCGTTCACGGGAATGCACACCATCGACCCGGACCGTCAGGACCGGGTGTTCGCGACGACAGGGGAGGCTGTCATCGAAGTGTGACGGCCTTCACTCTCCGCAAACACTGCCATACTGGGTGAGCAAATCCAAGATGTCACTGGCCGCGGTAATGCCATCCCCGTTGACGTCCGTGGGACAGGAGTTGTCGAGCACAAAAACGCATTCGCCCGTATCCGTGTTGGCAAAGGGGTCAAAATTCAAGGCCGTATTGTAAACACATCCGTAAAAGACACAGGGTACGGTGTTCTCAGTGGCGCTTGGGTCGTAGTTGTCTGCATTGAAATCCGTACAACCTTCGACTTCATCTTCATCGCAAACCCCGTCGAGATCGGCATCAGAAACGCAAGCTCCAATGCAGTCCAATCCCGGTGGTGGTAGGAGACAGCTCCCATCGTCATACGTGGCTCCAGGTTCGTAATTGCAGGCGATTGGATTGGTGCACCCGCATGGTGGAGCCGTGAAAAATGGACTGATTTGAATTGGCGAGGCCTCACCAAATGGCAGGACTGAACAGCTGANTTGACCTTCGATGGGGCTTTCTGACGTGAATTGCCCCACAAGAACGCGTTGGTCGGGACCCGCCATTGCCATCGGATGTGTCGCATCAATGCTCCAGCCATTTCCTGACGTGGCGCTCAAAAAGAGCACACCGCCAAATTCAAAGATGTTGGCCCAAGGCCCTGTGGTGATTTCCAGGTCGGGGGTATCCAGTTCCCACGGGAACTCNGCACCAATNGTGATCCATGAATCCCGTCGAACCTCNTCGTTTTGGACAAATGAGGCCGAATCTAGGTCCACAATGCTTAAACCNCCTTCGGTGGATTGGTAGAAGCTGGAATTGCTGCTGATGGCGGTACTGAATCCTCCGATGCCTTGAACAGCCAATACGCGGTCTTCGGGATGTGGGGTCGTGAGATAAAGACGGTAAGTGACAAGGTCATTGAGTGCGGCAATGGAACTTCCTTCTGATTCCCAGATTTCTACTTCGATCGAAAAGCCATTGGATTCGTTGAANTAGCTGAAACAGCAGAATTCGCAACTCCCGTCATTTTCGGTGGCTTCCGAGTTGTAATTGCATGCGTCATCGTCGTCACACCCATCCAACTCATCNCCCTCACAGACACCGTCGTTATCGGAGTCGATATAGCAGTTTCCGTTGCAGTCGAGGGGATACAGCGGATAGGCGCAACTGCAGTCGTCATCTGTCGCATCGATGTTGAAGTTGCAAGCCAAACTGTCCGTACAGCCTCCGACTTCGAATTCATCGCAGATTCCGTCGCCATCGAAATCGGATATACAGGCACCTTCGCAGTCGAGAAAGGGGGGGGGGAAGACGCAATTGGCATTGTCATAGCACGGTGAGGAAGCCACAAAATTGCAGGCTTCCATATCGTTGCAGCCGGGATAGATGCATGCGCCATTGTCTTCAATGGCGGTGGACAGGTAGTTGCATGCCTCAGGGTCGGTACAACCCACGAGGGGGTCNTACACTCCATAAAACACCAAGGGGTTCAATAAGCTTCCTTGGATTCCATTGGCCAAAAAGTCAATTTCATCTAAGCAGGTCGGCAGGCTGTCCATACTGGCGTCCCAGATTCGGATTTCCAGTCCTGGGTCATTGGTTACATTGCTGTAAACCAGCATGATTCCAGTGTAGTATCCGGATGCCGCAGCAAAGTTTGCGGTGCCGATTCCTCGGCAGACACCATCGGAATCAAAAACGGCGGCAACATCTTGTGGACTGGCCCCGACCAACCCGTCGATGGACACCGTGAAGGTGGCCGTCATGCTGAACTCGAAAGAGCTGGGGATGACGGTCCAGTCCGCAGGCTGGGCGAAAAATGAGGGGCTGCACGCCATCAAAAGCACGAACCAGGTGCTTCGAATCCACCAATGCGACATCCCAATAAGATACGCCGGAAAGTCTGATCAGTCGACCTGAACGGTGAAGTTGCCCTTGAGGATGCGTTCGAAACCGACGAGTTCTCCATCGAGTTCGCGGCGGATCAGGAAATCGAGGGTGACCGTTTCTTCTCCACCGGAGAGGGGCGCAGCGATTACGCTGGCGACGCCATTGGTAATGCGGTAGGTCTGGGTCGTGTCGAAGTTGACATTGAAATTGGTCTCATCGACCTGCGTGAAGACGCCGCTGTCGGGGTAGAAGATGGCACCTTCCTGAACGTTGGGTACGTCGAGGGTCAGGCTCACGCCATGCTCTTGAGTTTCCCCATCGGCTTGCGCATCGGCCGTCACAAAATACCGGCGGGAGAACAGGCTGTCTCCGCCCGGCAGGTACACGAATTCGGCACCGAGGACTTCCAGGGAATCCCCATCGAGGACCAACGTCCCACAGTCACAAGCGTAGGCTGGAGGCAGGTAGTCTTCCGAAGTGGAACAGGCGGCCAGGAGAACGACCGCGGCGGACAGGAACAGGGTGGAGAATCGGTTCATGATCGGCAAAGGTTCCACAGGTCAAGGCCCCGTGGGGTAGCGAAGGTAGGGACTGCGCTGTTCGATGAAAGCTTGCATTTGCACCGCCCACTGTAATGCCAGTTCTGAAGGGGCGACTCCCGCCTCGAGGGCCTCGCGTAGTACCGGACCACCCGCGAGCCTGTCAAAGAATTCGGGCCGGTCGATGAAGGGGCTTTGGTCTCCTGCGGGGGTGTTGCCCCACGCTTCCATCAACTCGCGGAGCACTTCGAGGTGGAGCTCGGTGTCTCGGCCGCTCGCTTGCCAGGCACCCAGCCGACGGTGGAGTTGGAAGCCGGTGCAGGATTGACCGGCGTGCTTGGGGTATTGGCTTGCGGCGTTGGCCGTGGGCGTGAAGCGGTGCACGCTTCGCGGCATACCGGGAAAGCCAACGAGGGTAAAGGGTTCAGCTGTTCCCCGCCCTACGCTGGCGACCGTGGCTTCGAGCAAGACCAGGTGGGGATACAGCTGCACGGCGGCAGCGGTGGGCAGGTTGGGGCTCGGGGCCACAGGGGGCACCCATCGGTCCGACCGGCTCCACCCCGTGCAAGGCACCACGGTCAGATCGGAGCGGAGTGCCGGATTTGGGCGGTCGGAATATCCCCCGCCAAGCCAGCCTTCTTCATTGGCCATCTCGGCGATTTCTCCGAGCGTCATGCCGTGGGCAAGGGGGAGGGGGAGGAAGCCCACGAAGGACCGCACCGAAGCCGTGTCCAACAGGGGACCACCCAGTACATGACCATTGGGGTTGGGGCGATCGAGAACGATCAAGGGGAGGTCTTGTTCCGCGCACGCTTCCATCACCAGCATCAGGGTGGAGAGGAAGGTGTAGCACCGGACGCCGACGTCCTGAATGTCAAAGACGACTCCGTCGAGCCCTTCGAGTTGGGCTGCCGTGGGTTTCTTGTGCGTACCGTAGAGGCTGTAAACTGGGATGCCGGTGCGGGGATCCGTGCTGTCGCCGGTCTGCTGCCCATCGGGCAAGTCGCCCCGGAATCCGTGCTCTGGTCCGAAGGCGGCGGCCACCTGCACCCCGCTAGAAATCAGGGTGTCGATGAGATGAATGCGGGACCCATTGGCCCGCTCGAGCACGGCTGTGTGGTTGCACACTACCCCTACGCGTCGCCCTTCCAACAGCGGGAGGACAACGTCCATTCTCGCATCACCCGGGACGACTTGGCCCCACAGGCCGACGGGCAGGGCCCAAACCATGAGCAGGAGGAAGGGGACAAAAGGGGAGTGTCGCATGATGGCAAAGAAACGGGCCGTCTACCTTGCACCGCATGTCCGAACGCTCCCGATTCGCAGTCCGCTTTCTTGCGCGCCGGATGACGGTCGATCCCACAGGTCGTGGCATTGCCCGGCCGGTGGTGCGCATCGCCGAGGGAGGCGTGGCTGTGGGGGTGGCGCTGATCATTCTGTCGTTGGCCATCGTCCAGGGATTCCAGCGGGATGTGCGGGAGCTCGTGGTCGGCTTTGGCGCACACTTGCGGGTGGTGGCTGCGGACCAGGGACGGACGCAAGGCACCGACCGGGTGGCATGGGCCGATGTCGATACGGCCCGGCTTCGAGCGATTCCGGGCATCCACACAGTCCAGGCGTTTGCCCAAAGACCAGCCATTATCGAGACGGCAGAAGAGGTCGAGGGTGTGGTGGTCAAGGGGTTGGGCGCCGACGCGGACACCGCGTTTTTGTCCCAGCGGCTGAAGGCGGGCCGGTTGCCGGATTTTCATCCGGAGGGGAACGCGGAGGAGCTCTTGGTCTCGACGTTGCTCTCGAAAGAGCTCGGGCTCGATCCCGGGCGTCGGGTCCGTTTGTTGTTGGCGGATGCGCGGGGCGACATGCGCCCTCGGACGTTCACCGTCTGTGGCCTCTACGAGACCGGACTTCAGGAATTCGATGCGGAGTACGTCTTCTGTGGCCTCCATCACCTGCAGCAGTTGAGTGGGTGGGGAATTCGCGCCCGACTGCAGACGACGGATCCCATTCTCGAGGGTGCGGATGGTCCGGGCGAGGTGCTGGTGCGCGCCACCGGAGGGCAGGACCGGCTGATCTATGCTTGGTCAGGGGTCGATTGGCGCGGGCCGGGTCCCCACCGCCTCGATGGCGCTGGAGAAGCCCGGGTGGTGGTGTCCGACGGGGGACAAACCCTACCGGATACGGCTTGGATTCGTTGGCAGGATGGCCATGGCATGCCCCCGCCCCAAATCCGACTCGCCGGGGGTACGGATGACCGCTATGTGGGCGGCTTCGAGCTGCGCGTGGAGGATTACGGTTCCCTGTGGACCATGGCGGATAGCCTGTTTTTCGCGGTGCCCTATGCATTGGACGTCCGCAGTGTGGTGGACGATCACCCGGAGTTGTTCCAATGGTTGGCCATGCTCGACCTCAACGTGGAATTGATCATCGGCCTCATGCTGCTCATCGCCATTCTCAACATGGCGTCGGCCCTGTTGCTGCTCATGCTGGAGCGGACCCGTTCCATTGGCCTGCTGAAGGCCCTCGGTATGGCGGATGCCCCCTTGATGTCGGTTTTCGTAAGGATCGCGGTGCGCATCCTACTTCGGGGCCTACTCTGGGGCAATGCGATTGGGTTCGGATTGGCACTGCTCCAGCAGCAGAAGGGCTGGATCACATTGGATGCCCGGTCTTACTACCTCTCGACGGTGCCCATCCACTTGGACTTGGGACAGATCGCCATGGTGGAAGCCGGGGTGCTCGTGGCGTGCGCCCTGGCGATGTTCCTGCCCGCCCGGTATATCTCCCGTCTGAAGCCCGTCGAATCCCTGCGGTTTGACTGAGTTGCCCGGTATCTTCGCACCAGATTCTTGCTGCCATGAACGTCCATGAGAACATCCTCGGTGCAATCGGAAACACCCCGATGATCCGCCTCCAACAGGTCGTCTCGGATTTCCCTTGTCCCGTGCTCGCCAAGGTGGAGTACTTCAACCCTGGCCACAGCGTCAAGGACCGCATGGCCCTGAGCATGATCGAGGCTGCGGAGCGGAATGGCCAACTCAAGCCCGGCGGTACCGTCATCGAGTGTACCTCGGGCAACACCGGCATGGGCCTCGCCCTGGCCTGTGCAGTGAAGGGATACAAGCTCATTTGCACGATGAGCGACAAGCAGTCCAAGGAGAAGGTCGACATCCTTCGGGCCGTTGGGGCCCAGGTGTACGTGTGTCCTACTGCTGTGGAACCCGAGCACCCAGATAGCTATTACAGTGTGGCAGAGCGCCTGCACAAGGAGACGCCCAACAGCGTGTGGTGCAACCAATACGACAACCTCGCCAACCGCCAGGCCCACTACGAGACTACTGGTCCAGAGATCTGGAGGCAAACCGGAGGGCGCATCACCCACTTCTGCACGGGGGTCGGCACGGGCGGCACCATCAGCGGCACTGCCCAATACCTCAAAGAGAAGAACCCGGACATCCAAATCTGGGGTGTGGACTCATACGGCTCGGTGTTCAAGAAGTACCACGAGACCGGGGAGTTCGACGAGAACGAGATCTACCCATACATCACCGAGGGCATCGGAGAGGATATTCTGCCGGCCAACGTCGACTTTGACATCATCGACAAGTTTGAGAAGGTCACGGACAAAGACGGTGCGCTCGCGACGCGGGAGCTGGCCCGGAAGGAGGGCCTCTTCTTGGGCTACAGCTGTGGATCGGCCTTTCAGGGGTTGCGCCAGCTCAAGGATGCGCTGAAGCCCACGGACCTGGCGGTCGTGCTGTTCCACGACCACGGCTCCCGCTACGTGGGCAAGGTCTACAATGACGACTGGATGCGCGAGCAGGGCTGGCTCGCTTAATTCGAGAGGGTGATCTGGAGATCATCCACGAAGACATGGCCCTTGGACTCCATGCGCATCACGATTTGGGCAATGGAAGACAGATGGCTTGGGTTCTCCCCGTCCTGATTCCATGAAAATGCCTCCAGTGGAACGGTACACGTTTGCCAATGGCCAAACGCAATTTGGTCAAAACGGTCACCCGTTACAGGAACCCAATTGGAGACTCCCAAATGATCCACAATGCCGATGGCGAGTGGAAGATCGCCTGAGGGGCCTGGATTGATTCCAATGTTTTTGAGGTTGAATTGGATCAGCGACCCCTGCATGTCTGAGGGGATGGTGACGGCTTTCCATCCATTCCAGGAGCACCCGAGGGTGCCGTCGGAGACTTGGGGAGACGCTTTTTGAAAGGATGGGGGGATGAAGTCCCATTCCAATTCCAAGGCATTGGACTTGTTCCTTCCCCGTTTGTTGGACACCACGGCTCTTCTTCTGTCGCCATGGTCTCCGAGTCCCCAGACATGGTCAAACTGTTCTTCGAAGAGGACGAAGCGGCCATCCGGACACGCGGCAAGGGGCGCTTTCCGGGCCTTTCTTTTGATCTTCCGGTGGGTCAGGTGTGGCCCAACTCGGAGCTGGTCGATGTAGGCTTCTCCGAAATGTTCCAAACTGATGTGGAGGGCTTCAATCCGGGAGAAGTCCGTGGCCACCCGGCCGCGCGAAAAAGCAGAGAAAGGAATGCTCACGTCTTGCCAAGCGGTGTCCAATGCTGGGTCCAGCACATGGGACTGGTTGAGATGAATGGAAGCGCTGTGTCCGGTTTCGTCCTGCCAACCCAGAACGAGAACCGGAACGGTTTCACTCGGGCGCTTTTTGCGGATTTTGAATTGGAGGGCATGCTCCACCAAAGCGTTCAAATCCCGGGACCCTCCTCCCATCCAGGGGAGGTTCAAGAGGGGGGCGGGTCCTGTTCCTTTCCACCAGATCAAATCCAACCCGCGGTCACAAGTCAAGGTGTCCAAAAAGGCATGGTGCCGTGTGAAACGACCCAACAAGGTCTCTGGTCGATCGAGGTCAAGGCTCCAATACAAGGAGTCCGTGGTGCTGGACCCGATGTCCAAGTTGCTGGCTTGAATCGGCCGCTTTTCTGAACAGGATGTCGCACAGAGGAGGAACAGAGCAACCCCCCAGAAGGAGCAATGTTGGCGCAGGGTCATGGTACGGAGGTTGAAGCGCCAATTTACTCGCAAGGAATGTTGTCGGGGTGGTTGTAGTTCGGTGAAGAACGGTCCGTGCATTCGTCTTCATCGTCACAGATGCCATCCAAATCGTGGTCATTCACCCCGCAACCGCTGCAGCACAGAGGGTAACGGATGAGAATGGAGTGAATGACTGCAGGTTGACCAAAGGTGGTTCCTCCAGGAGCCGCGGCGACACCAGGACATCCCTCAGCATCGTACACCATGGTCTGATAGAATCCGGGGTGAACCAGAATGGGGCCTTCACTCAAGTCGATGGTCATGCTTTCGGCCGCTCCATAGGCCTCCATGACCAATTGAACGGCGTCAAAGTCACTGGTCGGGATAAAGGGAAGGCTGCCCGCATCCAAATCCAGGGTCACCATGCCATCCTCACTGGTTGGGGAAGTCGGCAGGGTCACAATCTCAATTCCATTGTAGATGGGGGCAGTGTCACACTCTCCCCGGCACACGTCATTGTCTGGACTGGCATAGTTGATGGCCGCTGTGTTGGAGCAATTGTCAGCGGAGTTGCAGATGCCGTCACCGTCGTCATCCAAGCCATCATTGTTGGGGTCGAATTGACCGCTCAGACAGTCATCACAACCATCCAAGTCGGTGTCAATGCAAACGAAGGGGTCATCGTCGTCTGCGTCGAGCCCGGCGCAGATGCCGTCTCCATCGAGGTCCGGCGTACAGGGGTTGCCCGCACAGTCAAATCCGAGTTGAGGATAGGTGCAACTCTCATCGTCTGCTGTGGCCCAAAAGTCATGGTTGCATGCCACTGGATCGGTACAGCCGAAGAGGTCCGTGCAGGTGAACAGCTCAAAGTAGAAGTCGCTTCCCGTGGCCTCCTCATCGGACAGACCAAAGCTGGCGCCTTGGGCGTAGGAGTCCCCCAGGCCCTGAATCAATTGGGTGGAGTTTCCGATGACGATCAGGGCATATTGTTGCCCTGCCTCGAGAAGGACGGGGTAGTCCCATTCGATAAAGATGTCTCCTTGTCCTCCTGCGTCAGGGGTCCACAAATCGGACGGTTCGTTGGCCAGTAGCGTGCCTTCTGAGGGCGATGGTCCATCCATGGCACGGAGTTCGAAAGACAGCACTGAGTTGGGCTCAGAACCCTGTCTGAATCTGGACGCCGTCAGGAATACGGACTCG
>NYTZ01000086.1 GCA_002683735.1 Flavobacteriales bacterium | reverse complement strand
CCTTATTTCGTCTTCATCGCCTACCTCATCTTCATTGCCCTGACCGAAGGTGTCTCGCACTTCGACATGGACATAATGTTCAACTGAGTTCCGCATGGGCGGCGCGCAACCCTCCACCCGCAAAGGCTGGAAGCGGTTCCTGCTGGTGATCGCCCTTCCGGGGCTTCCCCTCTTGTTGCTGCTCGTCCTTGGTCGCGGTATGCGGCACGAGTTCAGTGATCTCGATTACTTCACATTGGCTGGAGAGCGCACCGATTCACCGGTGGGCGCGCGCCGCCTTCCGGATTTCCACCTGACCGATCAGTCCGGCCGCACGGTGGAACGCGACGACTTGGCCGAGACCTTCTGGCTCGTCGCTTTTTTCACCACAGACACGACCACCACTCCCCACCTCGTTGAATTGACCCAGCAACTGCTGTGGGCCAATTGGCGCTACCGGGATGAACCCGATGTTGGCCTGCTCTGCATCAGCCTCGACAGCAAAAACGATCAGCCCGCCCGCCTCGAAGAATACGTATCCCGCAACGAGCGCTACAACCGATACCCCAATAAATGGCGGTTCCTGACCGGTGACCAAGCCTACATCGATCGCATGATCGAAGAGGACCTGGGCATCCCACGGGATTCTGCAGACCCCTTCAACATCGGTACGCTACTCCTGGTGGATGGACGCGGCTACGTGCGCCAGAAATACCTCGCCTCGAGTGAACACGAAATCGGTGACGCCGTCGAAGACATCGCCCTGCTCAAAAAGCGCAAGCGGGAGGCGGAGAAANCGCTGGAAGTCGCGGNCGAGCAGTTCACCCCCCTGCCCCACCTAGGCCTGCATGATGTGGTGCGCNACGAGGACGGGACCACGGATACNCTCTTTTACACCACTCCGAAATTTGCCTTGACNGACCAGCTCGGGCGGGAATGCAGCCACCGGGATGTGGCCGGCAAGGTTCTTTTGGTGGACGCCTTCTTTACGGCGTGCCCCACCATTTGCCCCGTGATCAGCAGCCAACTGAGCCGGGTGCACGATCGGCTCTTGG
This sequence comes from Flavobacteriales bacterium, assembly GCA_002683735.1. The sequence goes on along the minus strand of NYTZ01000086.1, from coordinate 9,916 downwards.
ACGATGGCGTGGCGGACCGGGTGCGCATCCTGACGCACACCGTGGATCCCGAGCGCGACACCCCTGAGCGGATGCGGCGCTACGCAGAGCGCCTTGGTGCGGATCCGGAAGTATGGCGCTTCCTGACCGGCCCCAAAAAAGAGCTGTACCCGCTCTTGCAAGAGGGCTACCTCTTGACGGCCCTTCCCAGCGACACCGCCCAAGGGGGCTTCTTCCATTCCGACCAAATCCTTCTGGTGGACGTTGACGGACACATCCGAGGCTCTTATGACGGGACCAAAACCTCAGCGATGGACCAGCTGTTAGAAGATTTGTACGGTTTGCTGGCCACGTCCCCGTCCACAGTCGCCCGATGAGCACCCCCACTGCCAACCCCGTTGCTGTCCGCCGCTTTGTGTGGACGGTATCCATTGCCATCCCTCTTGTGGTGGTGGCCCTGTTCCTGATTCCCCCGGCAGANGGACTTTCTCAAGACANCCTGCGGCAAGTCTACTGGCTTCCTCGGCTCAATGCAGCCCTGAATGGGTCCGCCTTTGTATGCCTGCTGGTCTCCTTCCTGTCCATCCGCAAAGGCAACATCGCCCGGCACAAATCCTTGAACACCGCTGCGCTANCCCTGAGCGCCCTGTTCCTCGTAAGCTATGTGACCTTTCACTTGCTCACCGAATCCACCAAGTTCGGTGGGGAAGGCCCCATCCGCGCCGTTTACTTCGTCATCCTCATCAGCCACATCCTGCTGTCGGCCGCCATTGTCCCGCTCGCCTTGTTCAGCTATGCCCGCGGTCTNTTGGGAGATGTGGCNCGGCACCGTCGGATTGCCCGCATCACCATGCCGATGTGGTTGTACGTCACTGCGACTGGGGTCATCGTCTATCTGATGATCTCCCCATACTACCCCTTCTGATGCTGCGCTGGGCCCTTCTCCTGTTCACCTTGTTCTTCATCGGAAGCGCTNTGGAGGTCGAGGCCCAATGCGTCATGTGCAAGGCGGTGGCAGAAGACAGTGCAGCAGAAGGCGCCGTGGGACGGGGCATCAACCAGGGCATCCTCTACATCATGGCCNTNCCCTACGTCCTGCTCGGAATTCTTGGGTACCTGGTCTTTAAAAAGTGGAATTTGGTCGAAAAATGAGTATATTATATGTATGCCCGACCAGCTTGTTGCTCGCCAACGGTGGAGGAACCTTTGCCTGACGCTCACGGTTCTCGCACTCGCCCTTCTTGCCGCGCTGCCTGCCGACGCCCAGTTCCAAGCAGAACGGGCCATTGATCCGATCGCCCCTTCGCTGCAATACNGCCGTTATCATTTGACNGTGGATTGNGCCGANGAACCCANGGCNTGTGACATCGTCCTTTTCGGCTACCAGAACCGCCGACCCGGCCGTTGGTCTGCCGTCAAGGACACCTTGCTCCAACTGGACCCCCATCGCCGACACACCGTGGTCGGACACAAACAAGGCCACATGTTCCACACGGAATCCTTCTGGCCGGACCTGCTCCGCGAACCGGAAATCCATGTGAGCTTGCGTCCCCTCGAGATAGGATTACGTGCGGACATCCTTGGGATTCACTTCATCGGCAATCAAGAACGGATGCACCCCAAGAGCCTCGACGTCGCCGAGGAACTGCTCGACTGGCTGCTGGAAAATCCCGACGTCCGGCTCAAAGTCATCGGCCACGTGAACGGTGCAGATGGTCGCCGCTCCAAAGCATTTTACCGCCGTGCCAGTGTGCGCCGCGCAGAGGTACTCGCTGTATGGCTGGTCCAGCATGGCGTGCAAGCCGACCGGCTCGAAGTGGCTGGCGAAGGTGCAGAGGCCCTGCTCTTTCCCGATCCGCTTCATGCTTGGCAACATGAAGCCAACCGCCGCGTCGAAATCGAGGTGTTGGGGCATTGATTCCCTACCCTCGTGACCGCTCGCATGCGGTCCGTACTTTCGTAGGGCATTCGCAGTCTCCTGCCCCCCGACGATGACCTTTTCCTCCCTTCGTTTCGCCGTTCTTCCCCTTCTTCTGGTCTGCCTGACGCCGCAATTCGGCTCCGCGCAGACGGCCGTATGGTCCCTCGAACGGGCCATTGCGCATGCCCAGGACAACAACCTCCAAGTCCGTCAAGGCAAACTGGGACTCGCCGGCAACGACATCGATGTGGACGAGGCCAAGGCCGCCTTCCTGCCCAACCTCAACGGCAATGCATCACACGGTTACAACTGGGGTCAGACCATTGACCCATTCACCAACCAGTTTGCCACTTCCCGCATCCGGTCCAACTCCCTTGGCATCGGTTCCGGCATCACCCTCTTCGGCGGCATGGCCAACCACCTGCGGCTCGATCAGGCCGAGGAACGCCGCGTGGCCGCCGAATTCGACCTGCAAAGCACCCAGAACGACGTGGCACTGCAAGTCGCCAGCGCGTTTTTGAGCGTGATGTTTGCCGAGGACGCGCTGGAAATCGCCTCCCTCAATGTCCTCACCACGGAAACGCAAGTGACGCGCATCCGGGCTTTCGTTGATGCCGGCGCTGCCCCGGAGGCTGACTTGCTCGACCTGCAGGCCCAGTTGGCCTCCGACCAAAGCACGGAGGTTTCCGCCCAGGGAGATGTCGCATTGGCCAAACTGCAACTGGCCCAAACCATGCGGCTGAGCCCGGAAGACACGGACAACCTGCGCATCAACCGCCCCAACCTCGACAACATCGGCAACATTCCCCCGCTGCCTGCCCTGGACAAGGTGCTCGATGCCGCCCTGACCTCCTTCCCGGAAGTCAAGGCTGGTGAATCCCGGATCCGACAACAAGAAATCAGCATGGACCTTGCCAAGACCGTCGGCATGCCCCGCGTCAGTGCGAGCTGGAGCTACGGCTCCGGTTTCTCTGGCGCAGCCCAGGAGCCCCTCGGAGATCCCACGCTAGAAGTCTTCACCATTGGCATCACCGAGACCACCCTCGAACCGGTCCTTTCGAGTGCATTGACCTACAACGACTACCGCACCCGCCCCTTCAGCGACCAAATCGCCTCCAACGTCAACCAAAGCCTCTTCTTCAGCTTTTCGGTGCCCATCTTCAACGGCTGGTCGGTCCGCAATGGCGTCCGCCGAAGCGAAATCGGAGTGGAACAGGCCCAACTCCAGCTTGAACAGACCCAACAAGGGCTTCAGCAGTCCGTGGAACGCGCCCACCGAGATGCCCGCAACGCCACCGAAACGCTCGCCGCCGCCGAACGCTCGGAAGCATCGGCCAAGCTGGCATTTGACAATGCCGCACTCCGGTTCGAACAAGGGGCCTCCACCCAGGTCGACTACACCCAGGCGCGCAACCGCTACGACAGCGCCAGGCTCACGGCCCTGCGGTCCAAGTATGACCTCATCTTCCGCATCGCCATCCTCGACTTCTACTCCGGCCGGGGGTTGCGCTTCACCCTCTGACCCATGACACTCGGAAAGCGCACCCTCATCCTCCTCGGCAGCGGCGTGCTGCTGCTCATCGTCATGGCCGCCGCTTTTGGTGGTGGTCCCGACGTGCCAATGGCGGATGTCGAGCCCGTTGGCCGCCACCGCATTGTCGAAACGGTCATCGCCTCTGGGCGCATCCAACCCGAGGTCGAGGTCAAGGTCTCGGCCGAGGTCAGTGGTCAGCTCATCGAGCTGCCAGTCCGCGAAGGCGACCGGGTGGAGGCCGGAGAATTGCTGGCGCGCATCAACCCCGACATCTATGAGAGCCGCCTGAGCCAAGCCAAGGCCGCCCTCGACAACGCGCGCTCGAACCACGCCACTGCCCAAGCGCGACTGNCGCAATCCAANGCCGCCTTTGCCGCTGCCGAGCTGGCNTTCAACCGCAACCGNGACCTCTTCNGCNAAGGTGTGCTGAGCGCCGCTGATTTCGAGCAGGCCGAAGTCAGCTTCCAAAGTGCTGAAGCCGACCTTGAAGCCGCCGAACAGGGCGTCCGGTCCGCAGGGTTCAACATCAGCAGTGCCGAGGCCGCCGTCAAGGAGTCCGAGGACAACCTGCGCCGCACCGTACTCCGCGCCACCCAAGGCGGCACCGTCACCGCCCTCGTCAAGGAGGAAGGTGAAGGCGTTCAGGGCATCGGCTCCTTCCAAGGCGAGGTCATCATGAACGTATCGGAGCTCGACGCCATGGAAGTGGATGTCGAGGTCAATGAATCCGACATNGTCAAGGTCGAACTCGGAGACACCGCCCGGATCGAAGTGGACGCCTACACTGAACGGACCTTCATCGGCGTGGTGACCGAAATCGGCAACACCGCGCTCAATGCCACCGGTTCCGCCCGTTTGAGCCTAGAAAGCGTCACGAACTTCAGCGTCAAAGTCCGCATTCTGCCCCAAGGCTACGACGACCTGCGTGCCGGTCGGGACAGCAGCTGGACCCCCTTCCGCCCCGGCATGTCCGCCACGGTGGACATCGAAACTGACATCCGCAATGCCGCACTCACCGTGCCCATCAAGGCCGTGACTACCCGNCCGGATACCGCCGATGCCAGCGCCGAAAGCCAATTGTGCCTCTTCCTGCTTGAAGACGGGCTCGCCGTACGCCACAACATCCGCACCGGCATCCAGGACAACGCGAACATTGAAGTGCTCAGCGACCTGCCCGATGGCGCGCAGGTCATCACCGGTCCGTATGACCTGCTGAGCAGGAGGCTTAAGGATGGTGACCCGGTCCAACCCGCCCGAGGCGAACAGGACGCTGGCGCCCGAAACGGATTCTCGATCTCCATTTCCACCGGCGGATGATCCTCCTGCTCGAGACCGCCACCCTCAACTGCTCCGTGGCCCTGGCTCGCCCCGATGGCACGCTGGTCGGCAACCGAGATGAAAGCGCCGAAAAGCACCAGCACGCGGAGCGGCTCCACGTCCTGATCGATGCGCTGCTGCGCGAGTGCGGCGTCGCCAAGCGCGACCTCACGGCCGTAGCCGTCGGAAACGGTCCCGGCTCGTTCACCGGATTGCGCATTGGCACATCGGCCGCCAAAGGCATCTGCGCCGGACTCGGCATCCCGCTTGTGGCGGCCTCTCCCTTGCAAGCCCTTCGCCACCGTGGCCTGCAGGAGCATCCAGAATTGGACGCGAAACAAGTGGTCCCCGCCATCGACGCGCGGCGCATGGAGATCTACACCCTCGGTCCCGACGGCCATCCCGAAGCTTGCATCGTGGACACCGACTTCCGGACCGACCTCGGAACGGGTCCCGCACTGCTCATTGGCGATGGTGCAGCCAAGTGCGCCAACGTCCTCCAAGGCGCCACGAGCGATTGGACCTGCCTTGAGGCGTGGCCAACTGCCAAGGACCTGCTGCCCGAGGCCCTGTCGCTGCTCGCCGCCGGACACAACGTGAACGTGGCCGACCACGAACCGCATTACCTCAAGGATTTTATTCCCGGGCGCCCCAAGGACCCGCTCGGCCTCCAAACCCCCAGCACATGACCCTCCGCAGCCTGCCCTTCCTGCTCGCCTTGGCGCTCCTCCCCNTGAGCAGCTGCCAAGACACCCCCGGCGTCATCCCATACGTAAACGTTCAGGTCGACCTCAACTTGAGTCTGCCGGCATACAACGTGCTGAACTTCCCCGGCAATTGGCTGTACATCTCAGGCGGCAGCCGCGGGCTCATCGTCTATCGGTACACCCTCGACGAATTCGTCATCCTCGACCGGCATGCCACCTACGACGTGGATGCAGGTTGCCAATGCACCGTCAGCCAAGACGGCTACACCATTGAGGACCCCTGTAGCGATTCGCAGTGGTACATCTTCGACGGCTCCATCATTCAAGGCCCAACCAGTGCTCCACTCGAACGGTACACAACCACTTGGATTCCGCCGGTGCTGTCCATCCGGAATCGGAACTGACCNCTGGGGCACCGACACAANCCAACACGAAAAAGCCCCGGCCTGTGCCGGGGCTTTTTCGTTCTTAGAAGCCCTTAAAGAGCCAGCATCTCAATAGCGATAGGCGTCGCCCTTGTAGGGNCCGTTCACCGGCACGCCGATATAGTCAGCTTGTTCCTGGCTCATGACCTCAAGCTCCACGCCAATCTTTTCGAGGTGGAGGCGGGCCACCTCTTCGTCGAGGTGCTTCGGCAAGGTGTACACCTTGTTCTCGTAGCTGTTGCTGTTGTTCCAGAGCTCGATCTGAGCAATCGTCTGATTGGTGAAGCTCGCGCTCATCACAAAGCTTGGGTGACCCGTGGCACAACCGAGGTTGACCAGGCGGCCTTCCGCGAGNAGAATGATGTCGTTGCCGTCCACCGTGTACTTGTCGACCTGCGGCTTGATGTTGTCGTAGGTCTCGCCGTAGTTGGACTTGAGCCACGCCACGTCAATCTCGTTGTCGAAGTGTCCGATGTTGCAGACGATGGCCTTGTCCTTCATGGCGCGGAAATGCGCCTCGGTGACGATGTCCTTGTTGCCCGTGGCGGTGACCACGATGTCGGCCTCCGCGCAAGCATCGACGAACTTCTTGACCTCGTAGCCTTCCATGGCGGCCTGCAGTGCGCAGATCGGGTCGATTTCGCTGACGATCACGCGGCATCCAGCGTTGCGGAGGCTGTCCGCGGAACCCTTGCCCACATCTCCGAAGCCAGCGACACAGGCGACCTTGCCGGCCATCATGATGTCAGTGGCACGGCGGATGGCATCCACGCAGGACTCGCGACAACCGTATTTGTTGTCAAACTTGCTCTTGGTGACGCTGTCGTTGACGTTGATGGCAGGCATCGGCAGGGTACCGTTCTTCTCGCGCTCGTAGAGGCGGAGCACACCGGTGGTGGTCTCTTCGGAGATGCCCTTGATGCCGCCAGCCAGCTCGGGATGCTGGTCTAGGATGACATTGGTAAGGTCACCACCATCGTCGAGGATCATGTTGAGGGGCTGGCGCTCCTCGCCAAAAAAGAGGGTCTGCTCGATGCACCACTCGTACTCCTCCTCGGTCATGCCCTTCCAAGCGTAAACCGGGATNCCGGCCGCGGCGATGGCAGCGGCGGCATGGTCCTGGGTGGAGAAGATGTTNCAGCTGGACCAGGTCACATCTGCGCCGAGTTCGACGAGGGTCTCGATGAGGACCGCCGTCTGGATGGTCATGTGAAGGCAACCAGCAATTCGAGCACCGGCGAGCGGCTTCTCATCGCGGTAACGGTCGCGCAGGGCCATCAGGCCCGGCATCTCGGCCTCGGCGAGTTGGATTTCCTTGCGGCCCCATTCGGCGAGGTTGATGTCCTTGACCTTGTAGGGCAGTGCAGTCGTAGTGTTGGTGACGCTCATGCGTGTCTGAAATTTGCGGCAAAGATAGCCGTGGCTTTGAGGCTGAAAAACAGGAACATCACAGCTTTGCAGTCGTTTTGTTTCCTTGCGTCTTCCATGCCCGGAAAACTCCTCCCCATGACCCTCTCTGGCCTGCATTACCCCGTCATCGGGTGCGAGGTGGACGGNGACATCCGCGCCCAGCGGGCAGCCATGCAGGCCTTGCTCTACAGCGCCGGGTGGCCGCANCCCAAAAAGGAGTCCAATGGGCGGCCGCGCATGGGCCGGGAATTCTGCAGCCTATCCCATGGCGGCGGATGGGCCTTGGCCGTGCGTCACAGCGGGCCCATCGGCGCCGATGTCGAAGCCGCCTCCGAAAGGCTTTTCAACGTGGTGCCCCGATTCTGCGGCGAACTCGACCAGCCGGTGCTCGATCACTTTGGCAGCAGCCTCGACACCCTCTGCCGGTTGTGGACAGCCAAAGAGGCGGTCTTCAAAGCTTTTGGNACGGGCGTAGACTTCTTGACCGGCATCGAATGGACCGGAGTCCACGATGATGGGGCCCGCATCATGGCCACCCAGCAACAACGCCNGCTACACATACACTGGCGCAGCTTGGGCTGCACTCCGGGGGGATTGCCGGTCTGGATGGCCGTGGCCTTCTCCGCAGACCGGACATAAAAAAAGGCGCCCCAGTTGGGACGCCTTGAATGGATTCAACGCAAGCCGATGGCTCAGCGCTCGATGCCTTTGTGGCGGCGCTCGTCAGAGACGGACAGCTTCTTGCGGCCCTTACGGCGACGGGCGGCGAGCACTGCGCGGCCACCAGCCGAGGACATGCGCTCACGGAATCCGTGCTTGTTGCGACGCTTGCGAACCGAGGGTTGAAAAGTCCGTTTCATGACGAATGGGTTTCGAAAATCGGGAGCGCAAAGATAGGCAAGGACATGAGAAAACCCGCGCCATCGGCATGGGATCCTTTCACGCCCCCCGTTGGGCCGGCAATTTCGTCATCGAAGTAGCTTTGTTCCGCATCTGGAAAGCGCATTCTCTTGGCCCGTCGCCACGCCTCCCCTTCTGACCCCAATGCCACGCCCCCCCGAAAGGGCAAGCTGAACCGTGACGGTTTCCGTCAGTTCAGCCGCGTGGCGCCATACCTGCGGCCGCATCGCATCAAGTTTGCTGCGGGGCTCGTGCTCATCACCCTATCGGGCGTGCTCACCCTGATGGTCACTCGACTCTGGGGCCAGCTCGGCGGTGTGGGTGTGGACCCGGCCGCCGGCAAGGCCGGGTTCGAGCTGCCGCTGCCCATTGACGCAGGTGACCTCAAGCAAATCGGTCTGGCCATCTTCCTGGTGCTGGTCATTCAAAGCACCTTCAGCTTCATCCGAATCTGGCTGTTCGGGGAAATCACGACCCGGATGCTCAAGGCCCTGCGCGAGGACGCCTTTGCCAGCATGATCACCCAGCCGATGGTGTTCTTCGACACCCGCCGGGTGGGAGACCTCGGAAGCCGCATCGCTGCAGACATCGAAGCCATTCGCGACACCTTCACGGTCGTCCTTGCCGAGCTCATCCGCCAGTCCATCATCATCGGCGGCGGCCTGCTCGCCTTGATGACCTTCAGCTGGAAGCTCACCCTTTTAATGCTCGGCACCCTGCCTGTGGCCATGCTCGCCGCCATGGGCTTCGGGCGGTTCATCCGCAAACTGTCCAAGAAGACCCAGGATGCCGTGGCCGGCTCCAACACCATCGTCAGCGAGACCTTGACCGGCATCGTGAGCGTCAAGGCCTTTGCCCGGGAAGCCTACGAATTGGCCCGCTACCGTGACCGGGTCGAAGAAGTCCGAGGCATCGCCTTGCGCACGGCCTTGTGGCGCGGTGCCTTTGCCAGCTTCATCATCGTGATGATTTTCGGCGCCATCACGTTGGTTTTGTTCCAAGGGGCAAGCATGCTCAAGAGCGGAGAAATCAACTCGGAACAATTCTTCAGCTTCCTGCTGATGACCGGCCTCGTCGCTGGCAGCATCGGGGGCATCGCCAACATTTTCGGCGAACTCCAGCGCGGATTCGGAGCCATCGAAGAAGTGATGGACCTGATCGAACGCGATCGAGAAGCGGTGGACCTCGACACCGACCAGCCCCAGCCTGCCGCTTCCGGCAAAGGGCTCTCCGTCACCTTCGACCAAGTCGGCTTCCACTACCCGAACCGAGAGGACGTGCGCGTATTGGACGGCATCGACCTCGAACTGCACGCCGGGGAGACCGTCGCCCTTGTCGGCGGGTCCGGTGCGGGAAAGTCCACCCTCGCCAGCCTCATCACCGCCTTCCGTACCCCCACCGACGGCGCCCTGCTGGTGGATGGTGTCCCCATCGGCGACCACGGCCTGACCGCGTTGCGCCGGCGCATGGCACTCGTGCCGCAGGAGGTCATCCTCTTTGGTGGCACCATTGAAGAGAACATCCGATATGGCCGACCGGAGGCGACCCAAGATGACGTCCGGAGGGCCGCCGAAGATGCCCTCGCCCTGCCCTTCATCGAAGGGTTTCCGGAGGGCTTCGACACTTTGGTCGGCGAACGGGGAGTGCAACTCTCCGGCGGACAGCGCCAGCGCATTGCCCTTGCCCGGGCCTTCCTCCGCGACCCGGAACTGCTGCTCCTCGA
>NYTZ01000085.1 GCA_002683735.1 Flavobacteriales bacterium | reverse complement strand
TGCCGGTTCTCATTGAACCGAACCTCGTAAGGGCTCAGGTTGAGGACCAGGTTGTCTGCCACGACCTGACCGAAGTCCGGCACCAGCGTCATGTCAAACGTGAAGGCGTCGCCGATGCCCACTTTCATGTCGAGGCCTCCGTTCACTCGGGTCACCGATTCCGAGCCCTCGGTGTCAAAGTAAGCACTGGCATAGGGGTACAGGCTGAATCGGGGAGGGGGGGTGATGCCCTGAATGCCTGTGAGCAGACCGCCTTGGTTCATCAATCCCTCTTGGTTGGGATCCATCGCACGCCAGACGTAATCGGACCGATAGCGGCGGATGTACCGGTAGAAGTTCATGCCCCAATTCTGCGGGACGTCGCCCGAGTCATTGAACCGGAATACCGACCATGGCAAGGCAAACTCTGCGACCCAGCCGCTGCCGTCAATGCGGCATTCGGCCTGCCACACGGCGTTCCAGCTGCCGTCCGCATCGTCGTTGGCCAGAAGTTCGTCCGATTGGACGCCGTCTGGTGTGACCGAGAAGCGCACGCCATTGACGCCGTCGTCAAAGCAGTTGAACCAGATGCCGAAGACGTCCGTGTTGCCATCGCCGTCCCGTTGGATCAACTGGTGAAGAATGCTGTCGGGTGCGGTGTCCCACATGCGGGCACCGACGTAGAGTGCCCGGTCGTCATAGGCAAAGCGGACCTCCGTCTGCTGCTTAGGCAGGGCAAAGGGCACTGGCCTCAACTCGCGGAACTGCGTCTCGGGAGCGATGTCTTCCCAACCGGCGTCGTCCAAGTTGCCGTCAATTTCGATGGATCCGAATTCAACACGAATGGCCTCGGCTTCCGGTTTGCGGGGGAGCCCCTCCGGCCACATCTGGGCTGTCGTCGGCTGTGGGGCGCAGAACAACAGGGCGAACAGGATGATCCCCGCGCAACACGCATCGAAAGTGGAGGACGGGAGGTTCATCGGCCGGCAAAACTACACCGCAGCAGGCCGTTGTGTTCGGTCACCGGTATACGCCCTGCCGGTCGAGGGCCCTGCGGTAGCGGCGCGCATTCCGTTCGTGTTCGCGGTTGGTCTTGGCGAAAGCGTGATAGCCGCTGAAGTCTTCCCGTGCGCACATGAAGATGAAGTCGTGCGATTCGGCTTCGAGCACCGCTTCGAGGTAGGCCGGTTCCGGGAAGTGGATGGGGCCGGGGGGGAGCCCGGCGTGCAGGTAGGTATTGTATGGGCTGTCGATTTCCCGGTGAACATTCAGGACGCGACGGATGGAGGGATTGCCAAGAGCGTGGATCAAGGTCGGGTCCGCCTGCAAGCGCATGCCCCGCTCGAGACGGTTGAGATAGAGACCAGCCACGGTCGGGGCTTCGTCCATTTTGCTTGTCTCCGCCTTGACGATGGAGGCGAGAATGCCGACTTCGGTGGGCGTGAGTCCAATGGCTTCCGCCTGTTTCTTGCGGTCTCCCGTCCACCAGCGCTCCCATTCGGTCACCATGCGGCTGACGAAATCGGCCGCACTCAAGTCGTACCACACTTCATAGGTGTTGGGGATGAACCGGGTGCGAAGTGCTTCTACATCGGTACCATGGCGGGCGGCCAGAAGCGGGTCGGTCATGGCGTCTGCCAATTGCTTGGCGGTGAAAGCCACTTGTGGAGCGACAGCGTCAGCGAGGTCGGCCACGGTACGTCCGCCGGTGAAGCGCACCTGGACGGCCTCCTTGGATCCGGACATGAGCAACCGGGCGAGCGTGCGNTTGTCAAGGCCTTCGGGGATGAGGTAGCGTCCNGCTTTGAANGTTCCGGGTTCGGTCCAACCGCGCCAGAACAAGTAGCGCAGTACGGATCCCGGTCGTTCAATGCNATTCTCCCGGTCCAATTGTGCGANGACGCTGTCCACCGGCAGTCCTGGGTCGACAATGAACCGGCCTTCTTGTATGAGGGTGTTGGGCCCCAATGCGGTCCTGGCGACGAAACCGAAGACACCAGATACCAGCACTGCGGCCGCGGTCAAAAGAATGGNGCGTCGAATGTTCATGGGGAAGTCAGCATCATGCGTTGGAACAGAACAACGTCCTTCCACCCTTCGGTGGTGCGTGTCCAGTCGGAATACCGGCCCACTTCCTGAAATCCCGCCGCCTCAAACAGGGCGATGCTCCCGGGGTGGTCCGCATGGACTTCGGCATGGACCGAGTGCAGCAGCAAGGCGCACTCGGCATGGCGAAGGGCAATCTCCAGTGCGCGCCCGGCGATGCCTCGGCCGCGCGCATCGGGTTGGACCAGGATGCCGATGCCGGCCCGCTGGTCGCGGGCTTGGAATTCGTAGAGGTCGACAGCGCCGACTGCACACCCTTCCTCTTCAATGATCCAGCGCAATTGCCCGGCAGTATAGAGGTCTTGATGGCCCGAGCAGAGTGCCTCGAGGGCTTGCCGTGAGTAAGGGGCCACCGTGCCGGTGACCTGCCAGTGGGTGGGGTCATTCTCCCAAGCGGCCATGTGGTTCACGTCCTCAGGCTGAAGGGCGCGCAATCGGGTGGGGCCGGAATGAAGCAGGTCGGAGGGGAGTGGCATGGGTGGTCGAAAATACTTGGACAACACTGAATGGCATGCCCCCTGTCGGGCTTGGTCGCCCCTTAAATTTGAGTCATGCCTCTCACTGCGCACCGTTGCTGGCCTTGGATAGCCGTGTTGCTTGTCGTCCTGGGAACCGGTTGCACCATCAACCGCAACGTCATGTTCCGCACGCCGAAGGACTTTGCCTTCGATCCTTTCAATCCCATCAGCGATGTGAATTACCGCATCGCACCCAACGACTTGATCAGTTTCCAGCTCTACTCCAACAAAGGAGAGCGGTTGCTGAGCATGACGGCGGGCACCATTGCTGGGGGCATTCACGGCGCAGTTGCCCAGAACCGCAACCTGCAGGCCATGAACCAGAACAATCGGTTTGTCTACGAGGTCCGGCCGGACGGAACAGTGGAATTGCCCGAGCTTGGGCCGGTTTTGCTTGCCGGGCTCAACATCGACGAGGCGGAGACGAAACTGGAAGGGCTGTACAGCGCGAACTACATCGACCCCCTTGCGCTGCTCGAGGTCACCAACCAGCGTGTGCTCATTTTTCCGGGAGAGGCTGGGGTGGCATCCGTGATTCCGCTTACCAATCCCAACACGAGCCTGCTCGAGGTGCTGGCATTGAGCGGCGGGATCCGGGCGCGGGGCGATGCGCGCAATGTGAAACTCATCCGCCGCGGCGAATCGGGGCAGACCATTCAACAATTCGATCTTTCGACCATCGACGGGTTGAAGTATGCCAACACCACCGTTCAGGCCGGTGACATCATTTACGTGGAGCCCCTGCCGCAACTCGCGAATGAAGTGCTGGCGGATGTGACCCCCGTCCTGTCGCTCCTGTCCACGATCAGTTCTTTCATCGCGCTGGTCAGCATCGTCGGCGGCAACAACTGAGCCATGGCACACCCTTTGGAAATCCAGTCCAGCCGGATCGAAGGCCCCATCATGATGCGGCCTCGGCAATTCGGGGACGACCGGGGGCATTTCTCCGAGACTTGGCGGCAATCGCATTTCGAGGCCTTGATCGGAGGACCTGTGACGTTTGTGCAGGACAATGAATCCGTATCTGGAGCGGGTGTGCTTCGGGGACTTCACTTTCAAGTGCCCGACCGGGCCCAAGGGAAGTTGGTCCGGGTGGTCCGCGGTGCCGCGCTCGATGTGGCGGTGGATTTGCGCAAGGGAAGCCCGACCTATGGTCAGCATCAAACGGCCATGCTCACCGGGGACAATCGCTGGCAGTTCTGGGTTCCCCCGGGATTCGCACACGGTTTCCTGACTTTGGAGCCCGATACGGTGTTCTGCTACAAGTGCACGGAAGTCTATAGTCCTGAGCACGAGCGGGCGTTGCGTTGGAACGACCCGGACCTTGCCATTGACTGGGGTACGGATGCACCCCTGTTGTCCCCCAAGGATGCCAAGGCTGGGGCATTTGCGGATTTTGAAACCCCATTCTCATGAGCGCACGTGTCTCTCAGGGTTTGGGATTGGCGGCCCTGGTTCTTGTGGCTTGGGCGTTCGCGTTCAGCATGGATTCAGCCCCCGCCACGCTCAGCGCCAACGCTGGCCGTTGCGCGGTGGACACCCTCCCCCAACAGGTCTCACCGCCCCGCATCCAGGCTGGTTTGGACTTTGCCGGAACCCCACTGCCGCTAGAACGCATCGGGGTCCGCGAGCGGATGGAAAAGGAACTGCTCATCGGGACCTTCCGCCACAGCAGCAGCCTGTTGACCCTCAAGCGCTCCGGCCGGTGGTTCCCCATGATGGAGCCCATCTTAGTGGACTCCGGCATTCCGGTCGACTTCAAATACCTCTCGGTCATCGAATCGGGCCTCGCCAACGCCGTGTCTCCCTCGGATGCAAGGGGCTTCTGGCAATTCATGGAGCCGGCAGCCGAGGAGTTCGGACTTCGCGTGGACCGCGATGTTGACGAGCGATACCACGTCGAAAAGGCGACCCGTGCAGCTTGTGCTTATCTCAACGAAGCCTATCGGCGCTATGGCGATTGGTTGCTTGCAGCGGCCAGCTACAACATGGGCATGTCCGGTGTCAGCCGGCGGTTGGAGGAGCAGCATGGAACGGCGTATTGGGACCTGATGCTCAATAATGAGACAGCCCGTTATGTCTACCGCCTGTACGCCACGAAGCAGGTGATGGAGTCCCCCGAACAGCACGGATTCCGATTGGCGGCGGAAGATTGGTATGCGCCCATTCCGACACGGGACACCATCTTGGTGGACAGCGTTGAAGACCTCGCCGCGTTCGCNCGGGAATCGGGGGTGAGCTACAATGCGCTGAAGACCTTNAATCCGTGGCTGCGNACGGATCGTCTTCCGATTCGGGAAGACCAGTACTACGTGGTCCGATTGCCGTTGCGGTGAATCCTAAACGCCACTTGGCGCACATGGCGTACCGGGTGGCCTTCCCATGCAAAAGAGGCCGTCATGGACCGCCCGGTCGGCGAATTCAAGGCCTCCGGGACCGACAGGACCCGGCCCATGGGAATGCCCAACTTTTTGGCCTGAGTGAGCAAATCTTCTGCGCGCCACTTGGCGAGCACGGTGCTCAAACTGTCGGTCAGTTGTACGCGGTGGTCAACACGGGCCGGATTGGTGGAATAGCGGTCGTCNGTGGCCCANTCTGGGTGGCCCAGCAATGTGGCGAGGGCGTTGAATTGATCGTCACTGCCGACGGCCATGACCACCCGCCCGTCACAGGCGCAGACAAAAGACTCGCCGTAAGGTGCAATCTGGGGGTGAACGGCCCCCAACGGCTCAGGGGTTTGGCCGGCCACCAGGAACTCCGTGGCCCGATTGGCGAGGGCACTGAAGCCACTGGCATCNAGCCACGTTTCGATGTAGGCGCCATGTCCGGACCGTTCTCGCTCGTACAAGGCGAGGAGCAGGGCAGATCGCATCTGGTGGGCGGCCAGGACGTCCATGAGGGCCACGGGCATCCGCATGGGGTCTCCGTCAGGATTGCCGTTCATGGACATGAACCCGGTCTCCGCTTGCACGGCCATGTCGTAGCCGCCGCGGTGCGCTTCATGCAGGAACCCTTTGAGGTGGACGTGAATGAGGCGAGGGAAGCGTTGTTGCAGTGCCTCCGGGTCCAANCCGAGCCCCCTCAGAGAGCTGGGTTTGGCGTTTTGAAGCAGCACATCGGCATCGTCGAGGAGATCCGCCAGCTCGCCCTGACCAGAGGCGGATTTGAGGTCCAGTCGCATTGGCCGCTTCGGGCCATTGGCGGCGGCGAAATATGCGCTTGGTCCTTCGATGGATTCCCCTTGACTGCGCCAGTGTCTTGTAACATCCCCGCGTCCTGGCGGTTCGACTTTGATCACCTCTGCGCCCAATTCGGCGAGGAAGGTGCCGACGAGCGGTCCGGCCAGCACTGTGGCGAGTTCCACCACTTTCAGCCCGTCCAAAGGACGGTCNTGACCGAGCGGTGAAGGAGACGGGGCATCGATGGCGTCCACACCGGGAAGTTACGCCTCGGTGAGNGCGGCCTTGTAGGTGTCGATGGCACGCTGACGGGCCATCTTGTGTTCCACGATCGGCGCCACGTAGTNGGGCGTGCCCCATTCGGGCACCCAGCGCTTGACGTAGGTGCCGCTCGGATCGAATTTCTTGAGTTGGCTTTCCGGATTGAAAACCCGGAAGTAAGGGGCGGCATCACAGCCGGAACCGGAGGCCCATTGCCATCCGCCGACGTTGGAGGCCAATTCGAAGTCGAGCAGCTTTTCGGCGAAATAGCGCTCTCCCCATCGCCAGTCGAGCAGCAGGTGCTTGCAGAGGAAGCTGGCGACCACCATCCTCACGCGGTTGTGCATGAATCCGGTGGCGTTGAGCTCCCGCATGCCAGCATCGACGAGCGGATATCCGGTCTTGCCCTCGCACCACGCCTTNAAATGGCCTTCGTCATGGCGCCACGGGATGCGGTCGTACTTCGCCCGGAACGCATCGGTGGCGCTGTGGGGGAAATGGTGGAGAATGGCCTGGTAGAACTCGCGCCAGATGAGCTCGGTCAACCACTTCTCACTGTGTCGGAATCCAGTCCGAGCCATCTCTCGGATGCTCACAGTTCCAAAGCGCAGGTGAAGGCTGGTCCGAGATGTGCCGACAATGGAGGGNGTGTCCCTCCGCTCCGCGTACTGGGCCAACACCTCCGGATCCGGCGCGCGGTTCTTGAAAGCGGCCCATCCGTCGGGATTGGCTGAGGCTGGATCAAAGCCCATATCCTCGAGGGAAGGCCAGTGGTCTTCGGTGAACCCTTCTGCGAGTTTGCCTGACAAGTCTACTTTTTCTTCGGCCATGGGATCGATGTCCATGGCGGCAAGCACCTTTTGCCACTTCTTGCTGTAGGGNGTGAATACGGTGTAAGGAAGGCCGTCGTCCTTGAGCACNGCGTCAGGGGCGAGGACCACATGGTCGTCCATGCTGTGGAATTCGATNTCCTGCGCTTCGGCCCAGGCGTGCACTTCCGCATCCCGCTTGACTGGGTAGGGGGCGTAGTCTTTATTGGTGTAGATGGCGCGGACATGAAGTCCCGAATTGCCGAGGGCGGCGACGGCTTTTTTCAAGCATTCCACCGGTTGTCCGTGAAGGGCCAACAGTTGTCCTCCCGCTTCAGCATAGTGGGACCGCACCTTGGCCAACTCGGTGTNGATGAACCCGAGGCGGGCATCGCGCTTGGGCAAATGGTCGAGAATGTTGCGATCGAAGCAAAAGAATCCGACTGTNGACAGGCCGGAATTCAGGGCGGCAGCCAAGCCGCGGTTGTCATGTGTGCGGAGGTCGCGTCGGTGCCAGAACAGGGCGATGTTGGACATGGTGGAATGGAATGGAGGGGTGCAGAATGAGACAGCCCGGGCNAAAAGCCCGGGCCGTCAGCAAATCAAACGTGATCATTAACACCTTACTGATCAAGAACCCCTCGTTCGGAGTCAGAATAGGAACACGACAAACCATGTCAGGTTCACACGACTTGAAAAAAAAATGAGGTGCAGGGCCAAGGTCAGCGGAATGAGTGCACTCAACGTGGGAATCAGCGTAGCAGAGAAGCCATCGCCGCTGGCAGCAAAGCGTGTTCAAATTCGAAACCGCTGTCCAAGGTTCGTTTCGGCTCAACCCGATTGGAGGCCAGCAGGGCTTCAGCCGCTTCTCCAAAGACCGCTCGAAGTACGAATCGGGGCACCGCAGGCAGGAAGTGCGGGCGACCGAGGGCCCCGGCCAAGGCCTGGCTGAACTGCCTTTGGGTCACCGGGTTGGGGCTGACGGCATTGTAGGCGCCTTCCAAACCAGGGGTGCCCATGGAATGAAGGAAAAGGGAGACGAGGTCATCGATGTGGACCCAGCTCTGCCATTGGGTACCGGGTGCAAGCGGGGAGCCAAGACCGAGCCGGTAGAGGGGAAGCAGTTTGGCGAGGACCCCGCCATTGGGGGACAGGACCAAGCCGATGCGCAAGCTCACATGTTGCCCGCCCAATGCACCAAAACGATGGGCGGCTCTTTCCCATGCCTGAACGATGTCGGCGATGAAGCCTGATCCTGCCGGGTCGGATTCCGTCATGCTTTCGGGACTGTCAGGGTACCATCCGATGGCGCTGGCGGAAACCAGCCGCGGGGCGTTGCCGATAGTTTCGCAGGCTTCTCGAATCAAATCGAGGGCATCGATGCGGCTGGTGAGGATGCGCTGTCGGACCTTCGGGGTCCACCGTTGGGCCACGGTCTCACCTGCGAGGTGGAACACCCCCGTGACACCGTCCAAAGCGGCGGGGTCGAGTTCTCCCTTGGAAGGGCTCCATCCGAACATCTGAACTCCTGGGATTGCATTCCGTTTGGGGTTCCGACTCAATGCCCACAGTTCGACGTTGGGGTCCACCTCTCGAATCCGCGTCACCAGCGCCTCACCCACAAGTCCGGTGGCACCGGTGATCAGCAGGCGTCTTGGAAGAGAGGAGGCGTCGGACATCAGATTCAAAACCTCACCAAGTCAAGGGGTGTTTTCTGACGGGTAACCTTCCTTTCAGAAATTCGACGAAAACGACGAAAACATCGACGAAATTCGTATCTTTTTCTGCTGTGACGCGCATGACCGGCCTGTTCCTTTTCCGTCGTTGCCTCCTCCTGATGATCATGGAGTGGGCCTTGGCATTTCCGATGCAGGGGCAAGGCAAGTGCCTCGGCGGCCTCATTGACGGACAGTGGCCGTGTCAAAAGGTCGAATTGATGGCCCACATCTCCAACTTCAGCACAGGGGGCATGAACGCCAATGACTTGTGGGGCTGGACCGATCTCGAAGATGGCCGTGAGTACGTCTTGCTCGGCAAGAGGGACGGAACCTGGTTTGTTGACATTACTGATCCGTTCATGCCTCGGTTGGTGGGGTCTTTGCCCACCGCCGGTGGGTCCAACAGCCTGTGGCGGGACATCAAGGTTGTGGGGCAATTCATGGTGGTGGTCAGTGAGGTTCCGCAATCGAGGTTGCAGGTGTTCGACCTGACGCAGTTGCGGGATCACGTCAGCATCGACGACCCCTTCACCTTTGCGTCGGACACCCTGATGTTTGGGTTTTCCAAAGCGCACAATGTGGCCGTTGCCGAAGGGGATTCTCTCGTCTTCGTCTGTGGACCTGATCCGGGGGAGGGCATGCTCATCTATGATTTTGGCGATGGCGATGCACCGAGTCTCATCGGCAGTTGGACGGAGTCCTACGTGCACGATGCACACATCGTGGTCTATTCCGGTCCGGATCCAGACCATCAGGGGAAGCGTTTGGCGGCCATATGCGCCGCAGACGATGTCCGGTTCCTCGACGTGACGGACCCCTCGGACGTCTTTGAGCTTTCGAGCTTGACCATCGATCCCCATGGTTACGTGCATCAGGGGTGGTTCAGTCCCGATCAGCACTATTTTTTTCTGGGAGACGAAGGCGACGAGGGGGAGGGGCTCGTGCTCGAGACCACCACATACGTTCTCGACGTGCAGGATGTGGACAATCCGACGCTGTTCTCGGCTGAGACATGGGGCACCACCGCCACTGACCACAACCTGTACTGTCGGGGCCCCTGGGTGCATCAGAGCAATTACCATGACGGCTATCGCCTGTTGAAATGGGATGCGCCAGCTGATGACGCCCGACTGGCTCCTCTCGCGCACTTTGATTCGCAACCGGAACTCGACGGTCCTGGATTTGGTGGAAGTTGGAGCAATTATCCCTTCTTCGACTCAGGCACCATTGCTGTCTCGGATCAAACCGAAGGCCTGTTTCTGCTCCGGACCCAATTCCTCGCTGGATGGCCTGAATTTTCCTTGGTCTGTGCCACGGATACGCTCAATCTGGTCATTGAGGTGGACTCTTGCTTGACGGCGCCCCTGGAGTTGACCTTGCCTTCCGGGGTATCGTGGATGTCCACGTCCACTTTGCCGGGGCCTGGCGAATACGAAGTACGCTTCACCGGTTTCGATTGGAGTGGAATGGGCAGTTTCACCCTGCGCGGAACCGCTTTAGGAACGGTTCATGCCGCGCGCTTCTTCGTGAATGTCACCAGTGAGGCCCAGCACTTTCCGGACGCGGATGGCGATGGATACGGAACCTACGCCGGTGCGGTCACAGGATGCAGTCCAGGACCGGGGTATGCCCATGTGGGCGGTGACTGCGACGATGCCAATGCGAATGTCCATCCAGGTCTGGCCGACCCCTGTGATGGTGTCGACAACGATTGTGACCAAGCCATCGACGAAGACGGTTTGACGGTGGCCTTCTACCTGGACTTGGATGGCGATGGCTTCGCGGGCCCCACCCACTATGTGGCTTGTGTCCTTCCGCCGGAAGCCCAGTTTGTGGTGGGCCAGGATTGTGACGATTTGGATTCCACGGTGTTTCCTGGAGCGGAGCCGACGCTTCTCGGGGTCGACAACGATTGCAATGGCTACATCCTCGGCCAGGAACAGCTCGATGGTGGCTGTCCGGGAGACTTGACCGGCGACGATGTCGTCACGATCGGCGATTTGCTCGAGTTCTTCAACATCTACGGAAGCACTGGATTTTTTGAGGCGGACTTGAATTTCGATCAGCACGTTGGAGCGGCCGACCTGTTGTTGATGCTCAGCTTGCTCGGGGAGAGTTGTTGATCGGACTTCGGGTTAGTCCAATTCCCCGCGTTGCTGCCTCTGGTGCAGCTCTGCATATTCTCCGTCCAAAGCGATCAATTCGTCGTGGGTTCCACGTTCCACGATCTGGCCTTGATCCAGCACAAGAATCAGATCTGCTGAGCGGACTGTGGAGACTCGGTGGGACACAATGAGCGAGGTACGTCCCTCCATGATCCGCTTCAGGTTGCCAAGGATGTTCGCCTCGGTTTCCGTATCCACCGCGCTGAGGCAATCGTCAAAGATCAGGATTCGAGGGCGCTTCAAAATGGCCCGGGCGATGGAGATGCGCTGCTTCTGTCCGCCGCTGAGGTTCACCCCGCGCTCTCCCAACAAGGTCTCGTACCCTTCCGGGAAGGCTGCAATGTTCTCGTGGACGTCAGCATCCTTGGCCGCTTGCTCTATCTCGGCCATGGTCGCGTCATCCACGCCAAAGGCAATGTTGCCCCGAATTGAGTCGGAGAACAAGAACACGTCCTGCGGCACGTAGCCGATGGAGGCGCGCAAGTTCTTCAGCGGGAAGTCCCGAAGGGAGGTGCCATCAAGTTGGACATCCCCGTCGGTGGGGTCGTAGAGCCGCGCCACCATCTGGGCCAGGGTGCTTTTCCCGCTTCCGGTGCGTCCAATCACGGCCAGGGTTTGGCCGGGTTCGAGTTCAAAGGAGATGTCCTCGAGGGCGCGTATGCCGGAGT
>NYTZ01000084.1 GCA_002683735.1 Flavobacteriales bacterium | reverse complement strand
TTGCGGGCGAGCCGGTCGGCCTGCAGTCCGGCACAGACGACCATGCCTTTGGCGGCAAAGTCGCCTTGCTTTGTGTGGACGGTCACGCCGCCCTCTTTTTGGGTGAACCCGGTGGCCTCCACACCTGTGAAGACGCGGCTTTCGGATTGCTGGGCCAAGGCGACTTCCGCCATTTTGGTCGTGGCGCATCGGAAGTCGATGATGCCGGTGCAGGGAACCCAGAGGCCAGCCACCGCGCTGCAATGTGGCTCGATCTCCTTGACGCGATCTCCGTCGATGCGCTCGAGGCCCTCGATTTCATTTTGCAGCCCCAGTCCGTGGATCTTCTCCAGCATGGGTAGCTCGTCTTCCGTGGCCGCTGCGACCACCTTGCCGCAGACGTCGTGGTCCACGCCGTATTCCTTGGCGAAGGCGACCAGCTCGTGGCGGCCCTTGACGCAGTTGGTGGCCTTGAGAGATCCGGGCGGGTAGTAGAGTCCGCTGTGGATCACACCACTGTTGTGGCCGGTCTGGTGATCGCTCAGGATGTCCTCTTTTTCGAGGAGGGCGATGCAGGCGTTGGGGTGGCGGCGTTGCAGCTTGTAGAATGCTGCGGCGCCGACGATGCCGCCACCGACGACAATGAGGTCAAATGTGTTGGGAGATGCCATGCGGGTCCGCGAAGATAGTCGGGCCTTCCGGGCGGCATCGGAGCTGGGGTGTCAGCGGAGGATTTGGATGTGCCCGTGCCGCTCCTCGATCACAGGGATGCCCTTTTCACTGTACTTCCAGACCAGGCGGTAGCCATAGACCCCGTCGGGGATGTAGTACTGCCCCTCCATGGCTTGGCCGGCTTCGGCCTGGCCCATCCACGCTTGTTTCGGATCCGCCGTGGACCAGATCAATTCGCCCCAACGGTCAAAGACCTGGAACAGAAAATCATCGAGCTCGGCGCAATTGGATTCCACCTTGAATCCGTCGTTGATGCCATCGTTGTCCGGAGTGAAGGCGGTGGGCACCCACATGTCGCAGCCACAGTACTCCTGAGCCACTTCGACCGTGGTGACGTCGATGCCACAGGCGTTTTCGGCGGTCAGCAGGTAGGTGCCGGCCGGTATGGAAGGGTTCAACCCTTCGATGGACGGGTCCGACCATTCGAGGGTGTAGGGGATTTCGTCCAGATTGGTGCCTTCAACGGCCCGCAGTTCCCCGATGACCTCGGTTTCCTCGCCCCAGCACACGAGACTCTGCATTGGCGCAGCCGCGACATCGAGGTTGGGCCATACGTCTACGACCAAGCTGGCGGTGTCCTCGCAGCCGGTCATGCTGTCGAAGATGCGGATGAAGTAGTCGCCTTCGGTGTCCCATGNGGGGCCGCCNGGCACGACNTCCTCATTCACCGTCCAGGCCCACCAGCCGATGGGTGCATCGGCTTGAGTCNGCCAATTCCACACNTCGGGCTGGTCGAGCACGCAGTGGACGACCGTGTCGGGCAAGGGGCCGATGACGGGCACCGGCCACCATTCGACGGTGGTTTGCGCCGACTCTGTGCACCCGCCGAGGCTGACCGTGACCTCGAACGGGCCGGGGCCGTCCGTGGCGGTCAGTTCCAGTAGGTTGCCCGTAGCGCCGGTGGACCAGGTGGCGGTCTCNTGGTTGCCTGCGACGGTCAAGGCAGTCGGGGTGTTGCTGCATTCCCCGAGGGGGCTGTCGAGGGTCCAGTCGATGGGCGGCAGTTGGTTCAATGCAATGGAGGCTGTGGAGGTGCAGCCGTTGGCCCCTTCGAGCTGGGCAGTGTAAAGGCCAGGGCCCGCTTGGTTGGGGGCCGTGGTCCCTGCGGGAAGGTCCCAACCGGTGATGGTCGAGCCCGGGTTGGGGAAGGCGGTCACGAGGCCGGTCGTGTTCCAGCACAGCACCTCAGGAAGGGCGGCCAGGTCGGCCGTGGGCAAGGGCAACACCGCGATGTCCAGTGTGACCGTGTTGCCGGGGCAGCCTCCGGTCACGGCCGTGGCCTGCACGAACCCCTCGGCCACTACGTCGTAGGCGGTGCCAGGTTGGGCCGCACCATTGGCNGTCCACGTGATGGTCGACGCGATNTCGGTCGTGGCTTGCACTGTGACCGTTTCCCCCTCACACACGCCGATGGACGGGCCGGGGCTCACGGAAACGACAGGAGCGGCCTGGTCGATCACGGTCACCTCGAGGCTCTCCGCACATGATCCCAAGGTGCCGACGACGGTGTGGATTCCCGCGCCATTGACTGNCAACGTCGCTTGGCCCGTTCCGTCCCAATCCAGAATGGTCCCGTCCGCGGCCTCGGCNGTCAGCACGGTGAGTGCACCGTCGCACAGCGTGATGTCGGGTTCGGTCATGAGGTCAGGGGTGGGGAGGGGGTCAATGGTGATGACCTCGGTCAAGGGGCATCCNTGGGAGACGGTTTGCACCGTGTGGACTCCCGGTCCTGCANTGAGGTTGGCGCTGCCCGACCCATCCCACTCGAGCTGCAGTCCAGGGGATGCCGCATCGAGGGTGATCTCGTCGCCTTCGCACAGGGCCGTTGGCGGTGCGGGGGTCAGGCTGAGGTCCGGGATGCCCTCGCTGTTGGACAGGTCGAGAAGACAGAAGGAGTGCGCGTTGTTGAGCCCCCCCGTGCTGCCTGTGAAGCCCCACCAAACGAGGCTGTTTCCGGCAAAAACGTCGCCGACCATATCGACATTGACTTCGAAGCGTTCTACCCCGTCGAATTCACACCGGTAGGTCTGTGNCTCGGGATTCCACGTGATGAGAACAGTGTGGTCCTGACCATCCTCGATGTTGTTGCTCGTTGAACTCGCCGTCAGCGGTCCAGCCAGGCATTCGGGGCCAGTGTGGTTTTGAGTTCCATCGCGCTGCAGGGCGATGTGGTCTTCATTCGGATCGCCCAGAAAGCCATTGAAATACGTATCGAATTCGACAGCGAGGCTCGGGGTGAAGGTGGGCGCGACAAATGTTGCAGCAGTGTAGTTGCCATACCCCATGTTGCCGCCGTTGCCTGTAGATGGGGCGTTGGGGCCGAGTTGCTGAAGGACGAAGGCCATGCCATCGGCTCCGCTGTTGTTGGATCCGAGGTTGACGCTGAGTTGGATGCAGAAGGGCAGGCTGACGTCAATCTGGTTGACGTTCCACGCGGATCCTTGCTGACTGTTGGCGGCGGGGGTGAGTTGTACGCAATCGTTGCCTAGGGTGGATGCACTGCCTGTGACGTTGAACTGGGCAGAAACCGAGAGGCTGATCCAGAGGAAGAGGACGAGACAGCAACGGGGCATGGCACAAAATTAAGAAGGCCCGCACGGGGCGGGCCTTCTCAATATCAGTAGAACTGAATTCAGCTGCCCTTGGCGGGGCTGAGCTCAGACTTCTTGTCTTGCTTGGTGGCCTTCTCATCGGAGCGGGTCATGGCCATCTGCGGCTTGCCCTGCTCTTTGCCGGCCTTCTTGGCCTTCTTGTCTTTTTTCTTGGAGTCGGCAGCAGAGGACTTGGCGGAGCAGCAGCTTTTGCCAGCTTGTGCCTTGCCGCAGGAGCTCTTGGACTTCGTGCACTCGGTCTTGGCTTTGTCACCGCCGGTGCAGCTTTGAGCGGATGCCGTTGCGCCGAACAGGAAGAGGGCGCCGAAGAGGAGAATGTGCTTCATGGTTGCGTAGTTCTGATATTAAAGATAGGAATCTTGCACCCAACGGTGGACAGCCCCCGTTATTTTGCCGTCGAAGCCATGCTTTCTTCCCACAAGACAAACGCCATAGGCCGCCGTGAGCGCGCGGTTTGGCAAGCGGCCATTGCTGCATTGCTGGTGCACGCTGTGGCGTTGGGGGCCTTGGAATACTGGGGAACGCTGCCTGCTCCTGAGCGCCAACCTTTTGCAGAGGTCGACTTGATTGAATACGAAGAGACGGAGACGCGCACCATGGAGGAAGCTGTTCGGGAACGGATGGAGGCCCGAATGGAGCAGGTCCGCAACGCCGCTGCTGACAGCCGGGCGGACCGTGCTGCCGATGTCCGCAGTTCCCGGGCGGAAGCCGAACGCATGGCAGCCGAGGTCGAGGCGGAATTGCGTGCACTCGAGCAGCAGACGTTTGAGGAACTCGCAGAAGGCCGCAGTGACCCCGACCTTCCGGAATCGGATCGTCAGGATGCGGACCGCCCCCTCGAGGATTACGAAGGGTGGGACGCGCGCTACGACGGTCAGGTGACGGCCGAATTCGATCTGGAGGGGAGAAAAGCCTTGGCCCTCGACATTCCGGGATACCGCTGTCGTGGCGCGGGTGTGGTGGTGCTCGCGATCAATGTATCACCGGGGGGAGAGGTGTTGGAAGTGACGGTGCGGAGCGCATCCGCCGCCGGCGAGGGGATGGCGGAATGCTTGCAAGAAGAAGCGTTGCGCAGTGCGCGCCGGTGCCGGTTTGCGTCGCAAGCCAATGCCCCACGCCGTCAGGAGGGGAGCCTAACCTATCGGTTCATTGCCCAGTGACCCCGGCGTATTCCGAGAGGTAGTCAAACGCCGGCATTAGAGTGCCTTCCAAGGTGGTCTCGGACGCTCCCTCGAGGATGCCTTGGCCATCGCCTTCCACCACCAGCGGAATGATGTGCTCGAGCAGCGTGGCCCCGAAATCGGCACTCGCGTCGCGAGGCAACTCGCAAGGCAGGTTGTCCACGGCCATCACGCCGATGCTTCCCGTTGTACCGAATGCCACGCGCTGCTCTCCGATGGGGTCGTAGCCGTACATGGGGTCCGCAATGGTGCTCGGTTCCAAGGTGGTGGCCACTGGTCCGTCGATGTCGCAGCTGATGTCCGCCACCACGGAGATGCGCCAGTCTTCGTCCCGGACGTCCTCGCGGGTGAACAGGAAGGGTGAACCTTCCGCCCAGTAATGTCCGGCGATGAAGAGGTTGGTGGAACGGGCAAACGCCATGAAGGTGCTCTCGTATCCGATCGGGTCCTGGCAGAACTCATCGAAATCGAAGCCCCCGTCGCCCTTGCGCCGGTTGTAGTCTTCGAGGTCGAGGTGCGTGAAGACGGGCTCTCCGAAGTCTTCACGCAGGTAGTCAATGGGGTGAACCTCCCGGATTTTCATGGCTTCCAGAATCTCCCGGGCACCGTTGCCAACGCGGCCATGGCCGGTGAGCGCAATCTTGGTGGTGGGGGCCAAGGTGACCTTGGACAGGTGGCCTTCCATTTCGGCCCGGTCTGCACAATCGATGGCCCGAGGCAGGTCGTAGGTGCCGTGGTGTGCGCCGTAGGTCCGGAACGCATTGTAGGTACCCACAATGCCGGCATACCGACCAAATCCGATGATCCGCCGACCTCCGGGCCGTTTGAGTAGCTCGTAGTCGATCAGTCGGATCCGCTTGTCGAGACAGGCCTTCAGCAACTTGGCATTGTACGGCTGCAGTTTGAAGGTGTGTGAGAAAAAGAAATAGGTCTTGTCCGGAATCAGCTGGTCTACCGGGACCTCTTTTACCCCGAAGAGCACGTCGCAATCGCTGAGGTCTTCCACGAGCTCGACCCCCGCTGCACTGTATTCGGCATCGGTGATGCGGCGCACGTGGCTGGGCTGAACCACGAGTTCCACATAGGGGAACCGCTCCAGTACCTGTGCACACTGCTTCGGTGTCAGCGCCACGCGCTGGTCCGGGGGCGTTTTTCCTTCTCTGATGATTCCGATGCGCATGTCAAAACAACTTCTCCGAAAGTAGCGTGGTTGCGCCTCTGGGGCGGCGCGGAATCCAAGGCTGGACAGGCGTTGTCCACCATGGCTTTTGGGGATAACGTCCCGGGAAGGTCAGGCCGTCATTCCTTGGCGGCCTTCTTGGCCTTTTTGGTCTCCCTTTTCCGGTGTTTATGCCAAACGGACGCATACCGTTCAAAGGCCTTGTCTGCCCCGCGGATGACGAGGTCTTCAAAGGAGTTCCGGACGTTTTTGACCTTGCACACCACGCCTCCTTTTTTTTCTTTCCGGCGGAGGTGCTCCAGCTCTGTGATGAGGATGGTCTTGCGCTCGCTCATGCCCGGAGCGCGGTAGATGCAGTCGATGTGGACATGCAGGGTCTGCAAGGGATGGCGCGTTCCTTCGCAGCATTCCGTCCGGGTGGTTTCGCTCAGGCGGATGGCCTCCACCACGATGCTGTGCTCGCCATCGACATGTCCCGGTATGGCGTGGCGCTCATGTTCCCTGAGGTCCTTGAATTCCGCTTCAAAAGCCAGGGCCATCCCGCGATCCTCGACCTCGTTCATGTATTTCCACGCACTGGAGTCGCCTTCCATCATCACCAGGTAAGGCGTGCTGAAGCCCAATGCGATGTCGTAGGGAAGGGGTTTGGTCCACAAGGGCTAGAACAGGTAAGAGGCGAAGCCGTGGGCGCTGCATCCGCTCAGGGCTGTGCAAAGGACGGCACCGAGAAGGAGGGGGACCAATGGGTTTTGTAGACGCATCCTCAGTTGCAGGAGGAGGACGCAGAAGCGCACGGAAACAGGGTTGGTAACCGAGAAGTCGCCATGGCAGTGGTTGCTTCAGTGCCACTCTGGATGTGGCCGCAGGTCAGCGGAGTATCTTGGTCTTTCTGTTCGAGCTGCAATGCGTGCCCTCTCTCTACTGGTTGTTCTCCTGCTGGCCCTGTCCGGGTGCAAGCGCTACTCGTCTGTGGTGGAGTCTGGCCTTCACGTGGAGCGGGTGGCGGCCCGGCTCGAACCCATTCCCGCGGCGCCGGATTACGAGCAGGACAGGCATTGGGCTGCCCTGCCGTGGAAGGAGGACCCCTCGGATGGCTTGCCCAAGGGGCGGGCGGTATCCGAGGGCCCGGGAAGCGCTGATGTGTTCTACTTGCACCCGACCATCTTCGAAGCGGGACCAGCGTGGAATGCCCCGCTGGACAGCGCCGCCTTGAATGCCGCCGTGGATGCATGGCCTGTGCGTCACCAAGCTTCCATCTTCAATGGGGCAGGCCGGGTCTTTGCTCCGCGCTATCGCCAAGCGCACATTCGCGTCTTTTCCGTTGGCGACAGCTTGAGCCTCGGCGCACTTCAATTGGCCTATGCCGATATCCGCGCCGCCTTCCAGCATTACCTCGACCATTGGGATGAGGGGCGTCCGCTCGTCATTGCCGCCCACAGCCAGGGCAGCTGGCACGCCCGTTGGCTGCTGCAGGAGTTCTTTGATGGCACGCCCTTGCAGGACCGTTTGGTGGCGGCCTACATCCCGGGCATGGACATTTACCCGACGGACTTCCAGTCCATCCTGCCATGCACCACGGCTACCGATCAGGGCTGCTATTGCACGTGGATGAGCTACGGCACAGGCTATCTCCCTTGGTGGATTGCCGCCAAGCCCGCTTCGCCCAGCGTCATCCACCCGGTCACGTGGACTGCTGCGGTGGGGGAAACGAACCCCAAGAAGGCCCATCGCGGCGCCGTTCGGGAGTCCTTCCGCAACAAGAATCCAGGCAGCATCACGGCCCGCGTCACCGAGGATGGTGTGCTGTGGGTGGACCAGCCCCACATGTTCCTTATTGGCAAGTGGCTTCACCGCGACAATTGGCACGTGGGGGACTTCAACCTCTTCTGGGACAACATCCGATACAACGTGCACCAGAGGTTGGCCGCGAGCGGTTCGTGAATTGTGTTGTAACTAGCATATATGCTTCTTCAACGCTATGGAGCCCTTCTCGCAGGGGCTTTTTTTGTACTCTCTTTTTCGGTCGCTTCCGCCCAGGTGAGCCTGCCGGTTGACTTTGAATCGGGCACCACTACCGCCGATTTCACTGATTTTGACGGCGGCATTGCCGAGGTCATCGCCAATCCCGGTCCCAATGCCGGCAACAGCAGCGCCACCGTCGGCCGAATCGTCCGCGATGGGGGAGCGGCTTGGGCGGGGTCCCTGCTCACGTTGGATGCCCCGCTCGATTTCTCCCAAGCCAGCTCCATCCGCATGAAGGTGTGGTCCCCGCGCCAAGGCGTTCGCATCAAGCTGAAGCTCGAGGGGCCACCAGAACTATCCTATGAGGTCGACCAGTGGAACACCACGCAGGGCGGCTGGGAAGAGATGCATTGGAACTTCACCAACGCGCTGTCCATGACGTTCGACAAGTTGGTCTTCATGTTTGACTTCGATACGACCGGCGACGGCACCGACGAGTCGACATTCTACTTCGATGACATCGAGCAGGTGGACGCCAGCGGCGGCCTGGCCCAGCTCGACTTGCCTTGCACGTTCGAGGACGAAAACGTGGACCAGACCACCTACGACTTCTGGGGGGCTGCCTCGCATGTCGTGGTCGACCCGACCAACCCCAACAACCACGTCGTGGAGGTCGTGAAGATGCCGACCGCTGTGGGCTGGGCCGGCACTATGATCGGTACGGTCGAGGGCTTCGCCAACCCGGTGCCCTTCACCGACGAAGAGCAGACGGTCAGCGTCCGGGTCTGGACGCCGGAGGCCGGCACGCCCATCCTGCTCAAGGCGGAGATGACCGGCGGCAATCCGTTTTACACCGAGACCATTCAGTACACCAGCCAGGCGGGGTGGGAGACGCTCGAATTCAACTTCGGCAACGAGCTGCCCGGCACCCCAGAGCTTGAAACCGGCTTCCCGCACCACCTGCTTGTCATCTTCTTCGGCTTCGGCGATGAGGGCGTCGAGGGCGGTACCACCTACTACTTTGACAACGTCTACTTCGGCGAGGGTCCAGTGGTCGGCATCAGCCAGACACCTGCCGAGGAGGTTGCGCTCTTCCCGAACCCCCTGACCCAAGGCCAGGTGCTGCGCGGCAGCGGCTTCGGCCAGCAGACCGACGCGCTCATCCTCGACGCCATGGGCCGCACGGCTTGGTGCGGAACGCTCCACCGCAACGGCACCGACCTCGGTCTCGACAGCGGCGCCTACACGGTGGTCTTCCAAGGGCCGCAGGGCCTCGAGCGCCAACGTTTGCTCATCCAGTAACCGCGGGGCTTCCCGTTCCGTATCTTCGCCGACCGCCCCGTCCTCGACGGAGCGGCTCCGCGGACTGCCGCGGCGTTCCTTGACATCCCGCCACCGGAGGTGGAAACAGCAACAAAAAAAATGGGGCCGATTTTGGATTTGACAGCAAGTCTGAACGTCGCGGTCAGCATGCCGAGTGCTTAGGGTGGCCACTCGTTAATCAAGAAACCCAAGCCATAACTGGCAACACTTCCTACGCGCTCGCGGCCTAATCCTCTCGGAGGATTCGCCTAATTCTAGCCACAGAGTGGCAGAACGAGCTGTCCCGGTCTCGTCGTTCGGATCCTATCCGCGAGGCAATGGGGCATCAGGAGAATGGATCTAGCGAAAGGGGCGTCTTGACCCTGTAGCGAAATTTTACAAGGCTAAGTCAAGGGTGGGCCGTCCACGGTCAGCCCTTGGTCGAAAACCAATCGTGGACTGAGCATGGAGAACGCTGCAGGCGTTGCTTGTTTGGACGGGGGTTCGACTCCCCCCGGCTCCACTTGGACGGGGGTTGGACTCCCCGACTCAACCTGAAACGATGGTGGGGAACTGCCCGTGAGTCTA
>NYTZ01000083.1 GCA_002683735.1 Flavobacteriales bacterium | reverse complement strand
TTCGACGGCTCTTTGCCTACCTCATCGTAGTCGTCGTTGAGTCGTCGGTGTGTGAACTCGGTCATGAAGGTCATGTGCTCTACTACGTCATCCACCGTTATGCCTTGAACCTTGAGGTCTTTGAAAGCGTCGAGCCGGGATTTGCTCTTTCCGGTTCTGGCCTGGGGCGTGGCCCGGACCCATTCGAGTTCGCGCCGCATGATGGAGCGGGCCCGGTCGCGCTGAGCATGATCGTTGGCGGAGCGCTCAGATTTCATTTCGAGGAAATCGCTCCAGTTGCCCGGGTACTTGTGCAGTCCGAAGTTGTCGAGCTCAAAAATCGTATCGCACACCACCTCGAGGAAGAAGCGGTCGTGTGTGATCATCAGTAGGGTGGTCTTGGAGCGGGCCAGAAAGCCTTCCAGCCATTCGATCATGCTGAGGTCAAGGTGGTTGGTGGGCTCGTCCAGCAGCAACAGATCGGGCTGTTCGATGAGGCACTTGGCCAGGGCGACCCGGCGTTTTTCGCCGCCGCTGAGTTTGTCGACGAAGCGGTCGGTGTCGTGCAAGCCGAGCTTGCCGAGAATCTCCTTGGCTTGTGCTTCGTAATTCCAAGCGTCGGCACGGTCCATGGCATCGTAGGCCGCTTGCAGGGCTTCGGCATCGTCGGCCTGGGTGGCGGACTCATACTGGCGGATGGCATGCATGGCCGCGTTGTCTGCCGTGAAGAGGTTGGCCAGGATGGTGCGGTCGAGGTCTAAACCGTGCTCCTGGGCGAGGTGGGCAACGCGGGCTCTGCCGCTGTAGGTGACCTTACCGGCGTCCGGGGCTTCGAGGTCGAGCAGCACCTTCATCAGGGTGCTTTTGCCCGTGCCGTTCCGGGCGACCAAGGCTGCCTTCTGCCCAAGTTCCAACCCGAAGTGCAGGTCCTCAAAAATGAGGCGCTCTCCGAAGCGTTTCGTCAATCCTTCCACCGAGAGCACATTGCCGCCTGCCATGCCGCAAAAGTAGCGGGGCAGAGGCGCTACTTTTCCGACATGGAATCCACAGTACCTGAAGACATCGTCTGGCATTGCCGTCCTTGGTCCGAACTCGACCGGGAACAGCTCTATGGGCTTTTGCGCTTGCGGGCAGAGGTCTTCGTGGTGGAGCAGGATTGTCCATACCAGGACCTCGATGGCAAAGACCGGCAGGGGTTGCACCTCTGGGCTGAGTGCAGGAACGCCCCCATCGCGGAAGGCGGGGAGGCGCTGGCCACGACCCGGTTGTTGCCCGCGGGCGTGTCGTACACCGAGGAGGTCAGCATCGGTCGGGTGGTCACCTCGCTGGAGGTGCGCCGAACCGGAGTGGGCAGGGCCTTGATGGTGCGCAGCTTGGAGGCTTTGGCCGACCATTGGCCTGGCGTGCCCATCCGGTTGTCGGCCCAATGCTACCTCGAGCGGTTCTACCGGGAATTCGGCTTTGAGTCCGTGGGAGAACCTTATCTCGAGGACAACATTCCGCACATCGCAATGGTGCGTCCCGCCGGGAGGCCTTGAGCCTATCTTCGCCGCCATGCCTGACGACCCCTGTGCCTCGGTGGTGATTCCCTGCCTCAACGAGGCCGCCCACATTGGTTCCTGTCTGGACGCGCTGGCCGGGCAGCAATCCCTGCCGGGGCCACTGGAAGTCCTAGTGGTGGATGGGGGCAGTACGGATGGCACAAGGGACATTCTCGAGGGCCGAGCTGCACAAGCAGTGTGGCTTCAAATGCTGGACAATCCACAGCGCATCACACCTGTGGCCATGAACCGGGGCATCGAAGCGGCCCGCTCCGATGTGGTCATCATTCTGGGAGCCCATGCCGAGGTGGCTCCAGATTTTGTGCGCCGCAACCTCGACGCCCTGGCGGCCCATCCGGAGTCCGGCAGTGTTGGTGGGGTGGTGGACCAGGTGCATGGGGACGAGCGCACACGGCGGATCGGCCTCGCGATGTCTTCGCCGTTTGGCGTGGGGGACGCCCGGTTTCGGACCGGTGGATTGGCGGGACACGTGGACACAGTGGCCTTCGGGGCTTACCGCAAGGTGGTCCTCGATGAAATTGGGGGGCTGGATGAATCCCTGGTGCGCAACCAGGACGATGAGCTCAATTACCGCCTGACCGAGGCGGGGTGGCGCATCTGGTTCGATCCGCGGATTCGTTCTACTTACCATGCCCGCTCGAGTTTCGGACAGCTCTTCCGTCAATACCGACAGTACGGGTACTGGAAGGTCTTCGTCAACAAGAAGCACCTCACCATCACGACTTGGCGTCAACTCGCTCCGGCGGGCTTCTTGCTGGCCGTAGCGCTGTTGGCCGGATTATCGGTGTGGGCGCAGTTCCAGCCCCCGGCGGGGTGGCCGGCNTTGGCATTGCCGGCTTTGTGGACCCTCCTCGGGCTCTGGTTGCTCGGCGCCATTGGTGCCTTTGCGCTGTCGGGAGGCCGCCTTTCGGATGCGCCAGGTGTGCTTCGGTCCTTCTTTACCCTCCACCTCGCTTACGGATGGGGATATTGGCAAGGAATCTGGCATTTCCTGATTTTGCACCGTTCGCCCAGCCCAGCATTCAAGGCGTTGACCCGATGACGCTGACCCGGGCGGAATCTTGGGCCTGGCGTATGCTCATGCCGGCCCTGTTGTTTGGAGGGGTGGCCGCGTCATGGGTCATCGTGGTGGTGGCCTTGTTGAGGGTGACGTCATGGTGGTGGAATCACCGCAGTAAATCGTGGTCCTGGAATTGGGGAAGTGCAGGCTGGCTGCTGTTTTTCGGCTTGCAGGTCGCCGGCGGGATGTGGAGTGAGAATGTGGAGGCGTGGCGGTTCAGTTTGGAAGTCAAGTCGTCCATGTGGGCACTGCCCGTGTTGGCCGCAATGCCGGGACGCAGCATGATTCGGGATTTCTGGTGGTCCGTCGGATGGTCCGTCTCGGCCTACCTCCTTTGGCGCTTGGCTTGGGCCGGATGGCACCATGTCGTGCTCGACGACGCTCGTCAGTGGCATTATGCACGCTTTGCAGGTGACGTACACCCGACTTATTTGAGTTTGCATGCCGCCGTGGCGTGGGTGGGGTGTGGCCGTCAATGGGGAAAACCCAACGCATGGATGTGGGGGTGTACAGTCCTCGTTGCCATTGCGCTCGGTTTGATAGCCTCCAAAGCGGGCATCATTGCGGCAGCAGCAGTGGCTTTGATTGGTATGGCCTTGCCAAGATTGTGGGGCCGGGCAGACCGCTTTGCTATGGGTCACGGCGCCGCTTTTCTGGTGCTGCTCGTTGGCGTGTCTTGGGGCGCTTCCAAGAAACGGTTCGAGGAAATGGGCACGGCCGCAGCCGCTGTCCGGTCGGAATCTGCTCCGGTCCAAAGCAGCAGTGCCGGTCGGGTCGCGGTGTGGCGCGCGTCCGCTGAACTCTTGGCAGCAAACCCGTTTGGCGTCGGAACAGGAGATGTCACAGACGCCTTGGTGGAACTGTACGGACGGGATGGTGTCACCTACGCGAGTGAGCGGCGGTTGAATCCGCACAACCAATGGCTGCAGGCCGGGGTGGCGTTTGGCTGGCCAGGCATGCTGTTGTGGACGGCGGTGTTGTTGTGGTGGGGCTGGTATGGCTGGCGCCAACGCAGCCGATGGGGTGTGTTGTGTGTGCTGCTCATCGGCGCCCACACAATGGTGGAATCGATGTTGGAAGTGCAGCGTGGCGTGGTGTTCATCTTGTGGTTGTTCGCCGCTGCTGTGGCGCCTCCGCATGATCCTGAATTGAATGGGAGTAAACCCGATTGAAGTGCACCGGCCTGGCCCACAGTACGCTCAGTCCGATGTCGCATTCAACTCTGATCATCCACTGGTGTTGCGGCATGGCGCCTTTTCCATGGACGCCGGATGATGTAACACAGTTCCAGCCCTTGAACCGAGCTGGGCAGCTTTTCATAGAATGCTTGGAGGATGACGGCACGCACGCCACGCTGCCCGGTTCGTTCCTTGGTCAGTCCTTGCAAAAGGAATTCCGCAATGCTTTCACGACGACGGGCAGGGGCGCCTTCCTAAAGTGTGACCCAGAGGAGGGTCAGGCCTCTGCGGAGCCTTTGTTGCCTGCTTTGACGTCTGAATTGAACTTGGCCTTGACCACGGCGTCGATGAATGCCTTGAACAGCGGGTGGGGGGTCACGACCGTGCTCTTGTATTCGGGATGGAATTGGGCGCCAACGAACCAAGGGTGGTTTGGAATCTCCACAATTTCGACGAGTCCGGAATCCGGGTGCGTGCCCGTAGGAATCATGCCGGCCTCGATGAACTGCTCGCGGAATTGGTCGTTGAACTCGTAACGGTGGCGGTGTCGTTCTTCAATTCGGGCTTTGCCATAGGCCGCGGAAGCGTGTGACCCTGGCGCGAGCGCACAGGGGTAGGCACCGAGGCGCATGGTGCCGCCCATGTCAGCAATGCTCTTTTGCTCCTCCATCATGTCGATGACAGGGTGGGGGGTGTAATCCTTGATCTCTGTGCTGTGCGCTTCCTTGAGTCCAAGGACATTCCGGGCAAATTCGATGACGGCGCACTGCATGCCGAGGCAAATGCCAAAGAAGGGCACCCCACTTTCCCGGGCGTAGCGGATGGCTTCAATCTTGCCGTCGATGCCTCGGGACCCGAATCCCGGCGCGACGAGGATGCCGTCCACGTCGGAGAACACGCCGTCGGCGTTGTCTGCGTTGACCTGCTCGGAGTGGATCCACTTCAGGTCCACCTCTGCCCCGCCGGAGGCCCCTGCATGGCTGAAGGCTTCCGCAATGCTCTTATAGCTGTCCTTGAGCTCGACATACTTGCCGACCAAGGCGATGCGGACGGTGCGCTCCGGGTTCTTGTGGCGGAACA
This sequence comes from Flavobacteriales bacterium, assembly GCA_002683735.1. The sequence goes on along the minus strand of NYTZ01000083.1, from coordinate 1,825 downwards.
GGAACTGGTTCCAGCTGTCGAGGTTCACGGCAGCGCGGGAGTCGACCCCCAGCTTCGTCAGCACAACCTCGTCAAGGCGCTCCTCCTGCATCAGGAGTGGTACATCATAAATGCTGTCGGCATCGATGGACTGGATGACGGCGTTCTCGTCCACATTGCAGAAGCGCGCCAACTTNTTGCGGATGGAGCGCGACAACTCGTGCTCGGTGCGACAGACGAGCACATCGGGCTGGACACCAAACTCCAACAGCTGCTTCACGCTGTGTTGGGTAGGCTTGGTCTTGAGTTCTCCGGCAGCGGAGAGGTAGGGCACGAGGGTCAGGTGCACCACGAGGGTGTCCTCGGGGTGTTCCCAGCGCATCTGGCGAACGGCTTCCACGTAGGGGAGAGACTCGATGTCGCCCACCGTGCCGCCGATTTCAGTGATCACGAAATCAAACTGGTCGCCTTCACCGAGAATCTGCACACAGCGTTTGATTTCGTCGGTGATGTGTGGGATGACTTGCACGGTGCGGCCGAGGTATTCGCCGCGGCGCTCCTTGTCAATTACGCTTTGGTAAATGCGGCCGGTGGTGATGTTGTTGGCCTGTGACGTTGGCACGTCCAAGAAGCGCTCGTAGTGGCCGAGGTCGAGGTCNGTTTCGGCNCCGTCATCGGTCACGAAGCACTCCCCGTGTTCATAGGGGTTGAGTGTCCCGGGGTCAATGTTGATGTAGGGGTCCAGTTTCTGGATGGTCACCTTCATGCCGCGCGCCTGCAACAACTTGGCAAGTGAAGCGCTGATGATGCCCTTGCCGAGGCTGGATGAGACCCCGCCCGTAACGAAGATGTATTTGGTGGCTTTCGCCGTTCCCGTAGTGCCGTGCATACGGGGTNGTAAGGTATGCCGGTCAGCCGGGATGGCGAACCAAAGTTGTCCTCAATTTATTGGCTTCGGATTCTCGCGCCTCAGAGTTCGTCGGTCAGGGCTTGGATCACCTTGAATCCACTGAGAAATTCCTTGGCCACGACCCGGATGAGGGAGTAGGACGGGATGGCCAGCATCATGCCGGTGATGCCGGCGAGGCTTCCGGCGATGCTGATGAGCAGGAAGATTTCCAAAGGGTGGGCCTTCACGCTGCCGGCGAAGATGACCGGTTGGGTGAAGAAGTTGTCGACCAGTTGGCCGGCGAGGAACACGAGTCCGGCCTTGCCCATCAGGTTCCCGAGTTCTGGGGCTTGCAAATGGGTGGTCAGGATGATGGCCAGCCCCAGTCCTGCGCCGAGTAGCGGCCCAACGTAGGGGATCAGATTAAGCAGTCCGGCGAGGAAGCCGATCAGGAATGCGTTGGGCACCCCGAGCACCAGCAATCCGCCGGTGACGATGGTCGTGATGATCGCCACCTGTGCGGCCAGACCGATGAAGTAACGGGTGAGCAGGCGGGTTGAATTCTCCACGATGCGCTCCACGCGCTCCACGTGGCGGTCCGGGGTCAGTGCCCGCAGGATGCTGGGAAACAGTTGGCGGTCCTTCAGGAAGAAGAAGGTCATGAAGGAGATGCTGAACAGGGCCACCACGAGGTTTCCAGCCAGTGAAAACAGTCCACCGAGGAATCCACCCAGACCGTCGGGGCCCAATGCGGTGCTCAAGGCGTTCCCTAGGGTGCCGGTATCCAACCAGGCGAGCGGGTCCTCCCCGCCGTCCAGCAGCATGGGGAGAAGGCCCTGTAGCAACTCCCGCAGGTCGCGGGCCGCCCCTTGGAAGTCCAACGAGGACAGCACACGGGCTTCTGCCGTGACAAGGGGCGCAAATAGGCTTGCCAGCAGGCCGAACGCCGTAAACATC
>NYTZ01000082.1 GCA_002683735.1 Flavobacteriales bacterium | reverse complement strand
CTTTTCGATCGGGACCGGCTTTTCCCGGACCACATCGAACATGGTCGGCATGCTTGGCCCGTGAATATCGGCGTCGATCAATCCCACGCGGTAGCCGCGGCGCGCCAACTCCACTGCGAGGTTGGCCGTGACCGTGCTCTTGCCCACACCGCCTTTGCCAGAGGCGATGGCGATCACGTGCTGGACCCCGGGCAAGACCTTTCGGGTATCCAGGGTCCTCTCTTCCTGGGACAAGACCACCACCTCGACATCAGCAGCGATGGCCGTACCGAGCTGCGTGGCGAGCTTTTCCACGGCGAATTCTACGGCCTCCCGCATCCGCAGACGGGCGTGCATTGCGGGGCTAGACGACTTCACCCGCATGTGCAGGCGCCACCCCTCCTCCTGCTCCTCCATGGCGATAAGCTCCACGAGGTTGAGTGTGATGATGTCCTTGCCAAGGTCCGGCTCCATCACTCCGGAGAGGGCCTCCAACAGGTGTTCGCGGGTCAATGCTTCCATGGGGTCAAAGTTCGGTCGAGGGATCCCAGAAGTGGGCATCGAAGTCCATCACTTGGTCGTCCCGGACCTGGACCCCCTCGGCCACGAGCCGTTCGGCCATGGCAGTGGGGGTTGGAAAATGCAGACGACCAGACAGCATGCCCAGCCGGTTGACCACGCGGTGGGCGGGAACCGGCCCCTCACATGACGCCAAGGCGCGGTTCATGGCCCAACCCACCATCCGGCTGGACCGGGCGGCCCCCAAATAGCGGGCGATGGCTCCGTAGCTCGTGACGCGGCCCGCAGGAATCAACCGGGCCACAGCATGGACATCCCGTTCGAAATCCCCGCTGCCGGGGCGCGCTGTGGCCGAACCGTTCATGCCGCTCATGCTCGGGTGCGGAGATAGTGGATTTTTTTGCCTTCCTCCAGCCAGCGAGACTCATAATAGGTGCGGATGCGCAGGACTTCGGCGAAGTCGGCATCCACCCGGTGAACGAGGTCACCATAGACGTCCTGGCTGTCCTCGAGGATGGGGAAGCCGGCTTCGACCCACCCTTCCTTGGACAAGGCGTAGAGCAGATCGCTGTCGCTTTTGACGTGGATGTGACCCCCGGGCTTCACAAACTGCTGGTACCGCTTCAGGAAGACTTCGGAGGTGATGCGCTTGGTCCCCTTTTCGTCCTTGGGCTGGGGATCGGAAAAGGTCAGCCAGATTTCACTCACCTCGTCGGAGGCAAAGAAGTTCTGGACGAATTCAATCTTGGTCCGGAGGAAGGCCACGTTGTGGAGCCCCTCTTCTTGGGAGGTCTTGGCCCCGCGCCAGAACCTGTGCCCCTTGATGTCGACGCCAATGAAATTGTACTCGGGGTGCCGACGGGCCAAGCCGACGGTGTATTCGCCCTTGCCGCACCCCAGTTCAAGGATGATCGGACGGTCGTTGCCGAACACCTTCTCCGCCCATTGCCCCCGGTTCAGTGTGGCCCCGTCGACAATGTCCTTGAGATCCGGTTCGAACACGTGGGAAAACGTGGCGTTCTCCTCCCACTTGCGGAGCTTGTCTTTGCCCATGGCTGACGAAATTACGCCGCATGATCGGAGGAGTGACGCCCCGGACCGACCGCCCCCACATCCTGTTCGCCATCCTCGACTGGGGCATAGGGCATGCCACCCGCACCTGGCCACTCATCGTCCTCGCCCGTCAAATGGGCGCGGAAGTCACCATTGCGACCCGGGGTACTGCCGCAGCCTGGATTGATGCGCGCATGGCCGATTGGGACGCCCGAAAGGTGCCGGACTCTGCTCCCTGGCGGCGCATCGACAAGCCCGGGGTGGCCATCACCTATGGGCGAGGCAAGGCCACCCGAATTCGAATCGCAAGACAAATGCCACGTTTCGCCGCCTCCATCCGGGCGGAGCGGCACTGGACCCGAAGCACGGTCTCGGCATTCGGCATCACCCACGTCTTNAGCGACAACTGCTATGGGTGTGCTCCCCCTTCCAGCGTACCCAGCGTTCTCTTGACCCATCAACTCCGGTTGCCCGTCCCGTGGGTGTTGCGGCCCATCGCCCGGTTCCAAGTCCGTCACTGGTGCCGTCCCTTCGGCGCGACGTGGGTGCCCGACCTTCCGGATTCTGTCTTGGCCGGAAAGCTTTCCCTGCCGTTGACATCCAACACCGAGTTCGTGGGCCCCTTGAGCCGCTTTTCATCCAAAGGCACTGAGGATGAGGATGCCACACCTGCGCCCGTACTGCTCGGTCTCGTCAGCGGCCCAGAACCCCAGCGATCGGACATGGAGTCCGCGCTACGGATGTGCTTTCTGCGCGATGGCCGGCCAGCCCTGATCCTCGCCGGCCGGCCTGGGACAGCGGCGCACCAAGAGGCCAACGTCCTCACCCTTGGTGACTTGGATGACAAACGATTCCGAGCGGCCGTTCTCGGGGCCGAACACATCGTCTGCCGGTCCGGCTACAGCACCCTGCTCGACTTGGTGGCCCTGAAATGCACGGCCACCCTGGTGCCCACGCTTGGCCAACCCGAACAAGAGCAGCTNGCCCGCCATTGGCGCTCCGCCCACGGCTGGCCCACATTGGATGTCCGTCACTTGGCCGGCCACACCTTTACCGCCTCCGAAGCCCAACCAGTTTCGTCCGAACTTCCCAGTCCGGAAGCCCGCCTCCGAAAGTGGCTGTTCGACGTCCCAACACCCATAACGACCGCATGACCGATGAGGACTACATGAAGCAAGCGCTCGATCAGGCCCGCCAAGCCGCGGACCTCGGCGAAGTGCCCGTCGGGGCCGTCATCGTGGCGGGCGGGCGCATCATCGCCCGTGCCCACAACCTCTGCGAGCGCCTGCGGGATTTCACCGCCCACGCCGAAATGCAGGCCTTCACCTCCGCCAGCGAATACCTCGGCGGCAAATTCCTCGACCAGTGCACCTTGTATGTCACCTTGGAGCCTTGCCCCATGTGCGCTGGTGCGGCTTTCTGGACCCGCATCGGCCGGGTGGTCTATGGCGCCCGTGACCACAAACGCGGGGGCCTCGACTTTCACGGAAGCCGGAACGAAGGCCTTCTGCATCCCAAGACCGAGCTCGTCGGGGGCGTGTTGGAGGACGAGTGTGCGGAACTCCTTTCGTCCTTCTTCGCGGCCCGTCGGAAAAAAGGCGGAGGTGCCGCCTAATTTTGTGATGTGGAGGACATCACGCGCGATTTCCTGAATNCCCTCAGCGAGGAGATTGCCGGCCGTCAGGACGACCGGCTGAAGGCGCGCATCGCAGAACTCCACCCGGCCGACTTGGCGGAGATCCTAGATGGCATCCAAGACGAAGAGGTCCAATACCTCTGGAAACTGATCGACGTCGCGGAGCGTGGCGACGTGCTTGTTGAACTGGAGGAAGATGTTCGNGAATCGCTTCTGGCGAGCCTCACCAACCGGGAGATCGCAGAAGAAGTCCTCGAAAACATCGATTCCGACGATGCCGCGGACGTCATTGGCGAGCTCCCCGAGGACCGGGCGGAGAAGGTGATCGCTGCACTGGACACCGAGGATCGGGAGGANCTGCTTACCCTGTTGCGCTACCCGGACGGCACCGCAGGCGCCCTGATGGGCACCGAGCTCATCCGGGTCGAAATGGACTGGACGGTCACACAGGCCATCCGCGAGATGCGGAAGCAGGCCGAAGACGTCGAGACGTTTCACAGCGTCTATGTGGTCAATGCCGCAGGACAGCTCATTGGTCGNCTGTCACTCAAGCGGTTGCTGCTGACCGCCACCAGCGCCCGCAGCACCATTGGCGACCTGTTCAAAGAAGACGACACCCGCACAGTCAAGGTGGACGACCCCGACGAAAAGGTCGTGCAGGTGATGAAGAAGTACGACCTCGTGGCNCTNCCGGTGGTNGACGACCACAACCGNNTNCTNGGCCGGATNACCATCGACGACGTGGTGGACNTNATGGAGGANGAAGCCGAGAAGGACTATCAGCTGGCCAGCGGACTGAGCGATGAAGTCGAGAGCGACGACTCCCTCTGGGACATGACCCGCGCCCGGCTTCCCTGGCTGCTCATCGGCCTGTTTGGCGGACTGGCGGGGGCCTACGTCATCGGTTGGTTCGACATCGAACGGTTTCCTTCTATGGCGCTGTTCATACCGCTCATCGCTGCCATGGGGGGCAATGTGGGCGTGCAATCCGCCGCCATCGTGGTGCAGGGACTGGCCTCCGGAAAGAGCCCCACCGACGCCGGACTGGTTCCCCGACTGCTCAAGGAATTCTCCGTGGCCCTACTCAATGGAGCGATCTGCGCTTGCGTCATCATGGGTGCGAGCCTGTTGCTCGGATATGGCTGGAACCTTAGCCTCACCGTCAGCATGGCGCTCATCGCGGTCATCATCTTCGCCGCGCTCTTCGGCACCTTCGTCCCTCTGACCCTCGACAAGCTCAACGTCGACCCCGCATTGGCCACGGGTCCATTCATCACGACCGCCAATGACATCATTGGCCTCATCATCTACTTCGGCATCGGAGTGCTCATGTCCGTTGGCGGGTGAAGGTCCTGTTCCTCGACTCTGTCCACCCCATCCTCGCCAATCGACTCAGCGCGGCCGGCATGACCTGTGTGGACGCCACCGGAAGTTCGGCCACCGAGGGGATCGAAGCCCACGGGGATGCTGCGGGACTCGTCCTGCGCAGCCGCATTCGCGTGGACGACGTACTGTTGACACAGCTTCCTGCACTGCGCTTCATCTGCCGGTCCGGGGCGGGCCTTGAAAACATCGACCTCGATGCCGCCGCCCGCCGTGGGATCCGGGTCTTCAATAGCCCGGAAGGCAACCGAGATGCCGTCGGCGAACACGCTTTGGGAATGCTGCTGTCCCTGCTCCACCAATTGCGGGAGGCCGACCAGAGCATCCGGCGCGGCGAATGGGACCGCGAAGGGCACCGCGGGGTAGAACTCGCGGCCCGCACCGTGGGCATTGTGGGCTACGGCCACATGGGCAGTGCCTTTGCTGAGAAGCTCACCGGCATGGGATGCCGTATCCTCGCCGTCGACCCCTACCGCATGGACCACGACGGTGCCCTGCAAGGCTGCGTGGAGGCCGTGGACCTTATCACCCTGCAGCGGGAAGCCGATGTGGTCAGCCTGCATTGCAACCTGACCCCGGAGACCCGGGGCATGGTCAATGCCCACTGGCTATCCAGCTTTTCCAAGCCCATCGTGCTGCTCAACACAGCCCGAGGTCCCATTCTGGATACAGCGGCCCTCCTCGACGCCTTGGACGATGGCCGGGTGATTTCCGCCGGCCTCGATGTGTTTGACCGGGAGACCTCCTCCTTTGAGACAGTGGGCGGCCGGGATGGCGCATGGACTCGCCTGATGGCCCATCCCAGAACGCAGGTCAGCCCGCACGTGGCGGGCTGGACCGAAGAGAGTTACGTGAAGTTGTCGTCCGTCCTGGCCGACAAGGTGCTCACCGAATTCGGCGGCTGAATCAATTGGTGCGCTCGCGTGAGTTCGCGGAGTACAGCACCTTCAGGGCGGAAGCCTTCCTGAGTTCCTGCTTGACGTCGGTCACAACGCCCATCTTGGTGTCCTGGTCGACCTTCATCGAGACCCACATCTTGGTCTGCTCAGCCTCGGCAAGGGTGAGGCGCTCATTCTCTACCCACTCCCGGATCTGGGCCACATCGGCGAACTGGTCGTTGAGCTGGATGACCGGCTCAGTGCCGTAGCGCTTGTCTTGCGGCGGACCGATGTTGATGTAGCGGATGAGGTGCTTTTTCTCAATCTTGTAGATCTCGGAAGCCTCCGGGCGGATGACCCGCACCATCTCCTCCTCCGTCCGCAACACGGTCGCAACCATGAAGAAGAAGAGAAGCATGAAAACGATGTCCGGAAGGGAGGCCGTGGAAATGGCCCCCATCTCGCGCTTCTTTTTCTTGAACTTGCCCATCAGTAGTAACCTTGGCTGGCGTCGCGCGGCTCCGCTTCGGAGATGCGCTGGGGGAAAACGAGGCGCACGGCCTTAATCTTGTCGAGCAGGCTCTCCTCCTTCGTCCGGCCGTAGCGTTCCTCGAGGGAGGCGTAGGACTCGTTGAACTTGGCGAGGGCCAACTCATCTCGGAGCTCATTGATCGCGGCCTCAAGCTCATTCTGCACCTGCAGGTACAAATCGTAGGAGGTGTTGCGGTCTGTCTGCAAACTGATGAGGGCAGATCCGGGGAGCTCCCGGTAATCGCTGCCAAAGAGCTCAATGGCCTTCAGCTTTTCCTGCACCTTTTCAGCGCGCTTGTTCTGGCCGGCGGCCAGGAAGCTCTGCTCGAGGGCCAACAGTTCCGACTTGCGGACCCACTGACGCTCCGGGTACTTCATGTTGTCGTCACCGAGGGTCACGTTGGGACGCTCTGGGTGAAGGAGTCCAGTGCCCGTGGCGATGAGGAAATCTTTGGCGCCGTCCTTGAGCTCGCCGATGGACAGCACTTCCTTCTCGACGAGTAGCTCGTCGCGGAAGTTGGTCCGGACGTTGTAAACGTCTCCATCCTTGACCTCCTGCTGCTCCATGTCCGGTGGCACCGGCGGTGGGAGCTGACGCTTGACGCCCTCATCGCTGTCGATGGTGGTCGTCACGAGCCAGAAGATCAACAGCAGGAAGGCGATGTCCGCCATCGAGCCAGCATTGATTTCCGGGACTTCTCTGCGTGCCATGTGAGGTCAGAGCCAGTTCTTCAGGATGGACTTGCCCTCCACCACGAGGATGGAAAGCAGGGCGAGGATCCCGAGGATGTAAATGAATTGAATGCTGGCGTCGGCAATCTTGACGTCCCCTTCGGTCACGGTCGCACCCCCAGCCACCATGGCGGAAGTCACGGTGGTGTCCGCCATGCTCCATGCGATGAGGCCGGCGAGGAAGAAGATCACAAAGCCGATCAGCGTGCCCATGGCGCGCTTGGGGTTGGTGGCGAGCTTCTGTGCGAAGTGGAAGAGGCCGAAACCAAGGATGGCCAACACACAGACTGCGCCTGTGTAGAGATTCAGGTTGACCAGGCTTTCGACGGGCCCGTTNGGGTCGTCGCTGTTGATGGCCGAGACCACCCACATGCACCCGAGCACAATGATCAGGATGCGGAGGGCGATGAGGGCCGTACGAATGACGTTNGACTGCATGGTGCTGTGTTTTGCGACCGCGGNTCCGATCAGCCGTTCAACTTCTTCCGGTACACGAGGTCCACAAGGTCCATGGACGCCTCTTCCATGTCGAAGACGATGCCGTCAATCTTGGAGAGGATGTAGTTGTAGAAAATCTGGAGGATGATGGCCACGACGAGACCGGAGACNGTCGTGATNANNGCCACNTTNATGCCGCCTGCCACGATGGAGGCNTTGATCGTGTTGGCCTGGGCAATNTTNTCGAAGGCCTCGATCATGCCGATCACCGTTCCCATGAANCCGAGCATCGGNGCCAGGGCGATNAAGAGNCTGATCCANCTCANNCCGCGCTCNAGCTTGGTGCTCTCNAGGCTGCCGTAGTCCTCNACGGCCTTGGCNANNTCCTCGTAGCTGCCNCCGCTGCGNTCGAGGCCCTGGTGGAAGATGGCCGCCACCGGTCCGCGGGTGTCGGCGCAGACCGCCTTGGCTGCTTCAACCCCTCCGCTGTTCATGGCGTCCTCCAATTGGGTCAGGAGACCCTTGGTGTTGGTCGTGGCCATGTTGAGGTAGATGATGCGCTCAATAGCGAGGGCCAATCCAAAGATGAGGCAGAGCACGACGAAGCTCATGAAGAGCACACCGCCCTCGATGATGCGAAGCTTGATTTGCTGGCGGGCACCGGTGACCTCCACGGTCTCTTCCGGCATGGCGGAGGCCTCCTCGGCCATCGGAGCCTCAGCCGGAGCGGCTGCGGAGTCCAGCATGGCAGAATCCGCCATGGCGCTGTCGGGGACCATGACGATCATGGTATCACCGGACTGTAAAATGGTGTCTCCTACCTGAGCGGAAACCGGGGCGGCGAACAAAAGGGCCACTGCAAAGAGGGCGAACAACTGCTTCATGGTGAAGGTGTGGATCGTGTGTTGTGTCAATGTGTCCAAGCGCGGAGGCTTGTGCGGGGCGAATTTAGGCAAAGGACCGCGCCCGGACAGCATCCTTTTCGGCGAGACGCCCATCGTTGGAAATCCAAAGCCTAGAATGGGGCTTTGGCCCTCACAGCTCCCCCATGCGGCCAGCCCGGTAATCGGCGATGCAGCGTTGAATCTGACTCCGGTCGTTCATCACGAAGGGCCCGTAGGACACCACCGGTTCGTTCAAGGGCTGACCACCGAGCACAATGCACTCGGCACCGTTGATGGAGTGGAAGCGCAAATGGTCACCGCCCCGCTGGTACAAGGCGAGCTGCTGGGCCTGCAGTTCTCGACGGCCCTCCACTTCCAACTCCCCTTCCACCACATGCACAAAAGCGTTGTGGGTGGCATCCACTGGCAAATCCAGCCGGCCTCCAGGGGAAATGTGGATGTGGTGGTAAAATGCAGGGCTGTGGGTTTCGGTGGGGGCGACCTGCCCAAACACCTCGCCCATGAGCACCTTGATGCGGTACCCGTCTGTCTCGACCACAGGAAAGTCGGTCCGGTCCCGCAGGGTCGTGATGGGCGTGCCGAACTTTTCGGTCGCTGGCAGATTGAGCCAGATCTGGAAACCGTGCACGACACCGCCATCGCGACGGATTTCCATGCTGCTCACTTCCTCATGGATGGCGCCGCGGCCGCTGCTGAACACCATGAATTGGCCCTCGCGGTAAATCAGGTCATTCTTCAAGCTGTCGGTGTGGCGGCCGCTGCCGGAAAGCAGATAGGTGGTCGGCGCCACCCCAGCATGGGGATGGGCCTTGATGTCCATGCCCAACGACCCTGGGTCTATGTGAAGCGGTCCGAATTCATCGAGCATGACAAATGGCGACACGAGATCCGTGTGGTCGCCGGAAAACGCCCGCAACACGGGCACATTCTGGACCATGGTCCGCTTGCAATCCAGCACCTGCGCCACCTTCCGCTCCGAAGCGGCAGCAAAAAAGCCCGAGGCGGCCGTCAACCAAGACGGTGTGGCCACCGCAGCCCCCACCACGGCCGACCCTCGAATGAATTCACGACGGAGCATGTCTCTGAAGATAAGCGGGCTGAAAAAAGAAAACCCGCCTCGGGGGACGGGTTTTTGCGGAGAGACGGGGATTCGAACCCCGGATACCCTTTTGGAGTATACACGCTTTCCAAGCGTGCGCCTTAAGCCACTCGGCCACCTCTCCTCTTCCGGCGGGTTGCCCCTTTCGGAACGGGCGTGCAAGTTACCCCATATTCCGACACGTCCGGACCTTGTTTCGTCCGAGGTGAAAATGAGGGCTGAAATTGAGATTCAGCGAATGGCTTCCGCTGGTGACAGTTCACCGGCCAACTCCAGCTTGAACGCAGCCCGCAGCCCCTCACGGGTGGGTTCCTGCGCGGCGAGCACCATCAACTTTGTCACGGCCGCTTCGAGGGTGATGTCCAGGCTGGGTTCCACCCCCAGGCGGGTCAATCCCGCGCCGGTCACATAACGGTTGGCGTCCACTGAACCCACCGTACACTGAGTCACGTTGACCAGGAACACCCCGCTCTCCTGGGCTTCGGCCAGGGCGCCGAGGAACTCCGCATTGCGCGGGGCATTGCCTGATCCGTACGTCCGAAGAATGGCCGCCCGCAGTCCGGGCTGGGCCAATTGATGGCGAAGGGCCTCCGCGGTCAGCCCCGGCGTCAGGTGCACGATGGTCACATTGGGGTCGAGCATCTCGTGTAGGCCCGGCTTACCATGGGGCCGCAACAGCAGATCCCGGCGGAACCGGACGTGAACCCCCACTTCAGCGAGCGCAGGGAAATTCGGACTGACCAGTGCTCGGAAACCCTCCGCATCCTGCTTATGACTCCGGTTGCCCCGGATGAGTTCATCGCCAAAGTAGATGACCACCTCCCGGACCAAGGGGCCTTGCTGTGGATCTGACGAGTCCCACTTGGCGGCGATTTCGATGGCGGTCAACAAGTTCTCCTTGCCGTCCGTGCGCAGCACGCCGATGGGAAGCTGACTGCCCGTCAGAACGATGGGCTTGCCGAATGCGGGCAACATGAAACTCAGCGCACTCGCCGTGTAGGCCATGGTGTCGGTGCCGTGCAGGACCACGAAACCGTCGTAGCGGTCGCGGCGCAGAAAGAGCAGCCGCGCCAATTCGCCCCACCGCTCGGGGGTCATGTCGCTGCTGTCGATGGAGGCGATGGATTCGACGTCCAACTCTACCTCCAGTCCATCCACTTCTGGTACCCGGTTGCGCAGGTGATCGAAGTTCAGCGGCTTCAGAGCACCGGTGTCCGGGTCTTCCACCGAACCGATGGTGCCCCCAGTGTAAACGAGCAGGATGCGACTTGGCGTCATTCGGCTTCCGGGTTGAACGCCGGCAGGCGGAACAACCGCTCTGCGTTGGCAGTGGTGAGTGCCGCGACATCCTCCAGGGACATCTCGAGCAAGTCGGCCACCCGTTGGGCAATCAGCCGGGTGTAGGCAGGTTCGTTGCGCTTGCCGCGGTAGGGCGTCGGGGCGAGATAGGGGCTGTCGGTTTCAATCAGGATGCGGTCGTGCGGAAGGTGGGGGATGACCCGATCCAGCCCGCCGTTCTTGAAGGTCGACACCCCCCCGAGTCCGACGCTGAATGTGCCATAGTCCATGACCCGCGCTGCCTCGGCGGGCCCTCCTGTGAAACAATGGAACACCCCGCGCAGGGCGGTGTCCGTGTATTGGTCCAATACGGAAAACGTGTCTTCAAAGGCTTCCCTGACGTGCAGCACCACAGGCAAATCCCGCTCCAGTGCCCAGCCGATCTGGACGTGAAATGCCGCAATCTGGGCATCGCGGGTCTCCCGGCCGCGGAACAGGTCCATTCCGATTTCGCCCACCGCAATGCACGGCTCGGTGTCCAGCGCTTCGAGGATGGGCGCGCACTCCGCCTCCCATCCGTTGTCCACATGGCAAGGGTGGAGGCCCATCATGGGAAAACAGCGGCCCGGATGGGCCGACACCAGGTCGAGCAAGGGTCCGATGCTCGCTGCGTCGATGTTGGGCAGCAACAGCCGGTGCACACCCTCTTGAACGGCGCGCTCCACGGCGGCAGCGCGGTCTCCGTCAAAAGCGGAGGCGTAGGCGTGGCAATGGGTGTCGATCAAGGACAAGACCATGTCGCAAAATTAGGCCCCCTCACCGGCGTCTCCACCCCCGTTTTGCCCGCGAATTCGCTGATATCGCTTGATGGCCACGGTGAGCAGAAGGGCGAGCCCCAGAATGCCCGCGACGCCCCAGATCCAACCAACCGCATCCTTGAGCACGATTAGGAACACCACCGCGATGAGGATCACCGTGGGCAGCTCATTGAGAAATCGCAAGCGGATCGAGGATGCAGAGGGCGATCCCTCCCTGCATTCGCCCAGGATGCGGTGCCCGAGCACCATGTAGGCCCACAAGGCTCCGACAAAGGCGAGCTTGACCCACATGAAGGGCATCTGTAGCCAGACCGGATTGAGCCAGATGAGCGAAAATCCGAACGCCGTGGCGAGCACCCCACTCGGCAAAGTGATGGCCGCCCAAAGGCGCCGTTCCATGATGCGGAACTGCGGCACGAGCACATCGCGCTCCGCGGCGGGCTTGTCCATGGCCTCCCGGTGGTAGATGAACAGGCGGAAGAGGTAGAACAACCCCGCAAACCAGGTCACCACGAAGATGATGTGTAGGGCCTTCAGGACGTCGTACGACATGCTGCAAAGGTGAAGGAGTGTTGCCGGATTCCCACGTGCGGGTCCGGAAGGCGACCTTTGCAGGGCAACAACGCGCAACATGGCCACGAAGACCCGCACTGCGAAGGAGACCTTCGCCACCACCACCCACATCGTTCTGCCCAACGACACCAACGTACTTGGCAACCTGATGGGGGGACAGCTGCTCAATTGGATGGACATCGCGTCGGCCATCAGCGCCAACCGGCACTGCCGCCGTGTCGTGGTCACGGCCGCGGTCAACAACGTCTCGTTTGACCAACCCATCCGACTTGGGGACATGGTCACCATCGAGGCCAAAGTGAGCCGGGCCTTCACCAGCTCCATGGAAGTGTTCATGGAGGTGTTCGTAGAGGACAATGCCACGGGCAAGCGGTCCAAAAGCAATGAGGCCATGTACACCTTCGTGGCGGTCGACCAGCTCGGCGCCCCCATCATGGTGCCGGATCTTGTGCCCGAGACTGAGGAGGAGCATCGCCGTTTTGAGGGCGCCCTGCGTCGTCGTCAGCTCCGGTTGATTCTCGCCGGGAAGATGAAGCCTTCGGACGCCACCGAGCTCAAGGCCCTGTTCAACTGAAGATGTCCCCGACCGCCCCCAAGATCCGCTGCGGCGATACGCGGTGGATGCACGGTGTGCGGTGTCGACAACGGTCTCCCAGACGACTGCAAGGACGGGACCGTTCGGGTTGCTCCGGCTCCAGCTGAACCGTATCAGGATGGGCCCGCCACGGCCCCATACCCAAGGCTGGGGAAGTACATCCCCACACCACCACCATCGGCACCTGAAGGGCGGCGCCGGCATGCATGGCCCCCGTATCGCCGACGATGAGCACGTCTGCCGAGGCCATGGCCGAAAAGGTCTCAGGCCAGCTGAGTTCTCCTGCTCCGTTGACCAACGCTGCGGATTGATGCTTGGCGGACAACCGCTGGCCCATTTCTGCTTCTTCCGGACCCCCGACCAAGTGGACGACATGCCCCGCCTCGAGCACCCCGGCCACGATGGTCTCCCAATGGGCCTCGGGAATCGACTTTCCCGTATGGGCCGCACCGAGCGCCAATGCGACTTTCTTCCTTGATTTGGACGGGGTCACCTCCACATGGGGCAGACTCAACCGCCCATCGTCCCCCCTGGATTCGAGCGCGGCCAAGGCAGACCCGAAAGGCCGGAGGGTGTCGAGATAGCGTTCCACCACGTGTTGACCGGCAAGGCGGTCCCAACCGGTTCGCACCAACCAAATCTTGTCAAGGCTTCGCTTGTCGACGGTCAGGTCGAAGGTCCGCCCCTCCCCTTTCCGCAACCCCCGCTTGAGGAAAGCCGACCGTGCGTTGGCGTGCAGGTCCACCACGTAATGGAAACCCTGTGCTTGCATCTCCTCCTCCACTTCAGCCGTGGTCCGGTCGATGGTCCACACGCGCTTCACCCCGGACAATCCCTGCACTGCAGCCGCAAATGCGGACTTGGTGAGGAAGTGCACCTCCACCTCCCCCTCGAGCAGCGCATGGAGGGCCCGGACCACAGGAGAGGTCAGGATCACATCCCCCATGCTGGAGAAGCGGATGACGAGTACGCGGGTCACGGTGATGGACTTCAAAGGCGGAAGATACCCCCCGCAAATGCAGGAAGCCGTCCCCTTTCGGGAACGGCTTCCGCCTCAAGCGCGATTTGGTAAAACGCTTTCCTCTAGTTCTGGAATCACTCGGAAACCAGGAGCTTTTTGACCACCACGTAGTCGGAGCTGCTCAGGCGGACCTGATACATGCCACCGGCCAGTGTGTTGGCATCGATGTCGAGCACGTACTGGACGTCTTCGCTGGCATTGCCGTCGAACAACTCCTGGACGAACTGGCCACTCATGGTGTACAGGTCGATGCGCAGGCGCATGTTGTTGTTCACGATGAAGCCGAGCGTGCTGTAATCGTTGGTCGGGTTTGGCTGCAGGCCTGTGATGCGGATCGGATCCTTGAGGCTGCTCACACCACCGGTGATGTCCACCGGGCTGTGCGTGCCATCACCACTCACCGTCGCATCGTCGAGGTTGTTGAACTCACCCGTTCCAAGGTTGGTGTAGGAGAAGCTCGTCTCGTTGCCACAGTCGTCAGCAATGGTGTAGCTGTAATCGATCTGCCAACCGAGGCAGCAGTCGAGGTCGAAGAAGATGTCACCGGAGGAAGACAGGGCTCCCTGGCTGATGCCGTCCACGACAAGCTCACCGTTGTAGAAGAACCAGGCACTGCCACCGTAGTTCTCGTTCTTGTTGTTGGCGCCCTCACCGATCTGGAGACCGTAGTAAGCGTTCATCGGCTGGTGAGCCAGTTCGAAGGAGGATCCTGCGAACGTGCCCGTACCCGTCATGGTACCGCCGTCCATGATGTAGTAGATCCAATCGGTCCAGATCTCGACGCCCGGGAAGATGTCGGCACAATCCTTCTTGTAGTTGTGCATGCCCGGGAGGGCGAGCCACTCATTCCAGTTGTGTCCACCTTCGTAGGTGGCCTCGAAGATGAAGCCACCCCCGTTGCCGTCCGTGGTCTCGAGCACGATGTGCATCGTGCTGTCTGGTGCAATCTCCACGATGCTGCTGCCGCCGTCCACAAGGGTAAACGCCTCACCGTTCGGGAAGTTGAACAGGCGGATGGCTTCAGGATCGCGCTCATCACAGGTCTCCCCGTTTTCCACGGCCTCCGGATTCGCCGGAGCGCAGAAGTTGGCGATGTCCTCCGTAGGCAGGTAACCGCTCTCCTCAGTGGAGAGGACCAAGGACACCTCGGTGTCGCAGTTGTCCACATATTCGACGTCGCAGGCCTCGGGGATCTGGATGAAGTCAAAGATGTCGTTGATGCCATTTTGGTTGTCGTCACCGCAGGCGTACTCCACGGTCTCGCCATTCTCGACATCGCATGTGGACGTGAACTGCGGAGCCAACTCATCGAGGACGGTGATGTCCTGGCTGGTGGTCACGGTGTTCTCATTGCCGCAATCATCGGTGGCCACGCTGGTCCACGTCCGGGTGAAGGTGTAGCTGCCCTCAGCCTGGCTGTCGCCGTCGTTGCAAGTGTAGACGTTCGGGCTGTCCATGAAGGTCAACTGGTTGGCCACATCGCCGTCGCAGTTGTCCAGCGCGGTGACAGCCGGAATGCCCGTCGCCATGTCGCTGCGGTCGGTGGCACAGTCGCCATCGAGGTAAAGCGTCACCGGGGACAGCGTCTCGATTGTCTGGGACGGATCCATGTTGTCCTCAACCGTGATGGTCTGTTCCACACTGATGGAGCTGCTGTTGCCGCAGTCATCCGTGGCCGTGAAGCTAAACGTCCGGACGAAGGTGTAGCTGCCCTCCAGTGCATTATCGTCGCCCGTGCAGGTGTACTGCGGAGCGCTGTCGCTGAAGCTGCTCTCCACCGTCACATCGGAGTCACATCCGTCACTCGTGGTGTGGGAGGCGTAACCGAGTGCGTCCGTGCTCAGGTCTGCCTCGCAGAAGGCATCGATCTGGGTCGTCTGGTCGGCCGGGGCCATGGCACTCAAGTCCGGAGCGGACTCATCCGTCACCGTGATGGTCTGGATGTGGTCTTCGCTACTCTGGTTGCCACAATCGTCGGTCGCCGTTGCCGTCCACGTCCGGGTGATGGAGTAGCTGCCCTCGGCAGCGCCATCAGACGCGTCGCAGTTGTAGGTCGGTGCGGAGTCGACATACGTGATGGCAATGCTCACATCGCTGTCACAATTGTCGGCTGCCTCAGCTGTGGCCTCCCCGGCAACAGCCGGCGTGATGTCCACGGTGCAATCGGCCGCAAGAACTGCGCTGAACGCTTCTGGCCCGCTGATGCTGACCGTGGGGTTCACCTCGTCAGTCACTGTGAAGAGCTGGTCGTGCGTCTGCGTCGTCTCGTTTCCGCTGTCGTCGCAGGCGATGGCTGTCCAGGTCCGGATGAAGGTGTAGCTGCCTTCAGCGGTGCCGTCGGAACCGTCGCACGTGTGCACCGGAGCGCTGTCGCTGTGGTAAATGCTGATGGTCACGTCGCCATCACAGTTGTCTGTGGCGGAAGCCGTCACCAAGTCGAGACCGGTGTCAGCGTCGCAAGCTGCGCCGAGCAACTCCGTGCGGTCAGCCGGCCAGTTGACCGACAGACTCGGGGCGATCTCGTCTGCCACCGTAATGATGTGCTCACAGAAGCTGTTCGCCTTGTAGTTCTCGTTCTCACAGAGGTCTTCAGCATAGAAGACACGGGTGAATTGGTAAGAACCATTGTGTTCACCGTCGGCCTCGCCATAGACGTAGTCGGCTCCATCGGTGTCACAAGCACTCGGCAGGTCCATTTGGCTGACATCCTCGTACCAGACATTGGGGTTGGCGTCGCAATTGTCCGTCACGGTGGCCATGCCGGTCACAGCCGTGCTCAAGTCTGCACTGCAGTTCTCGTCGAGATATACCGTGATGTCCTCCGGGCAGAAGTCAAATTCTGGCGCCAGGGTATCGACGGTCGCCACATACTGGATGGCAGTTTCAGATTCATTGCCGCAGGCATCAAATGCCTTCCAGATTCGGACATAGGTACCGGGACAAGAACCAGACGTCATGAACGCCATGGAAATTTCATAGGTCAAATCCTCATCACAGTTGTCCGTGGCGTGAAGCGGAAGGACATTGGTGTCGTAAGGGTCTGGCATGTCACCGCAGGCGATCGGAGCCGGGTACAGCTCGTCAGGGTTGCCGTCGAACACGGGACCTTCCTCATCGGTGATGGTGATGGTCTGGGAACAGACTTGCTGGGTGACATTGTCACAGTTGTCCGTGGCCGTAACTGTAAAGGTGCGGGTCACCACCGTCGCAGAACATCCGCCATTCGAGACAGCTTCGTCCTCATAAGTGTAGGATACGGAAACCTCTGCGTCACAGTTGTCGCTGACCGTCCAGCTTGGCTCGCCATTGGTGGCAATGGACAGGTCACCATCATCAAAGCAGACGTTGTTGTACACGACATCGGCCGGGCAGTCGATGGTGAGCATCGGGGCCGTGGTGTCCTGGACTTCGATGGTCTGGCTTTGCTCGTGGGCATTGCCAGCGCAGTCCGTGGTGCGCCACGTGCGGGTCAACGTGTAGGTGTCCTCACAGGAACCGTCAGCGCGAACCTCACCGAGATACTCGATGTCGACCGTGGCGCTGCAGTTGTCAGCAGCAGCCAAGCTGCCGAGTTCCGCCACAGCAGGAACGGCATCACACTCCACGGTCACATCGGCCGGGAAGGAGGTGAACTCCGGAGCCGTGCTGTCGTCGATGGTGATGTCCTGGATGTGCTCCGAGAGATTCTCGTCACAGTCAGAGACACTGTAGGTACGGCGAATGACATACTCGGTCGAGCACTCCGTGGGGAGAATGACGTCGGCGTAGGTCACGGAAATGTCTGCATCGCAGTTGTCCATGGCCTCAGCGTGAAGCCCATCGCCCGGGGTGTACTCCGGAACGGCAAAGCCATTCACGTCTCCCGTCAAGGAAGCGTCGTCGCACTCCAGCATCAAATCGCCAGGAGCGAAAGTGAATTCCGGACCGGTACGGTCCGCCGTCACCACGATCTGCTGAATGGACGTGCTGTTGCCACACATGTCGTAAGCCGTGTAGTCGATGATGTAATCGTCCGTGCAGGCGCTGGAAACCGCCGTGCACTCGACATCCACGTGGCTCAACTGACAGTTGTCGGAAGCCGTGGCCAATCCGAGGCTGTTGAGGTAGTCGTAGGAACAGTCGCCCCACAGGTCACACTCGATGGTGTCGACCGGGAGATAGCTGAAGCTTGGGGCGATCATGTCCTGGACATCAATCCGCTGATCTGCAGAAGCCGCGTTGGCGTTTCCGCAGCTGTCCGTCGCCATGGCCGTCCACGTGCGGATGATGCTGTAGCAACCCGTACTCACGCTGTCAACAGTCACATCCGAGTACTCCATACCGGTGTCAGCCAGATCGCAGTTGTCGCTGTAGGTCGGCATCCCCTCACCCGTGCTGGACGGATCGAGGTCGACGTAACAGAGCCCGTTGACGGCCAAGGTCAAGTCTGCCGGAGCGGTCATCGTCACCTCGGGCAGGGTGTTGTCCTCGATGGTGATCACTTGGGTGTGGTAGGTCTGGTTGCCGAAGCAAT
>NYTZ01000081.1 GCA_002683735.1 Flavobacteriales bacterium | reverse complement strand
GGGAGCCTAGGCAAGACGTCAGACAATTCTTACATTGCGGCATGCGAATCAATCTCACCCGCGCATCGGGCATGCTGTTTGCTTGCTTGTTGCTCACCGCTTGCAGCCGAGAAGAACAAGGCTGCACCGACCCGGCGGCGTTGAATTACGACGCTGAAGCCACCACCGATGACGGAAGNTGCACCTACGACACCACGGGTGCCGGAGAAGGGGGCGGCGGNATCNAGACCGCCGAATGCGAGGATACGGTTTCCATGGATGGATACGACTATGCGGTCGTGGCCATTGGTTCCCAGTGCTGGTTCGCCGAGAATCTGCGGACGACAGTCTTCCAGGACAGCACAGAGATACCGCTCGAAACCGGCAGCGCTTTTCCGGACCTGACCAGCGCGGCGCGAACCCAGTACAACAACAGCTCCTCCTACGTCAACACTCGGGGGTACCTCTACAACGGATACGCCACCGTGGACGAAGAGCATGGGGGCATTTGCCCGAGCGGATGGCATGTGCCGTCTGAGGT
Source organism: Flavobacteriales bacterium (assembly GCA_002683735.1). Next base: position 5,046 of record NYTZ01000081.1, on the reverse strand, counting down.
GGACTGGATGGCGCTCGAGGTCTTCCTCGTGGGCGAAGGCCATGCGGCCACGATGGGTGAAGTCTTGAAATCCACGTCGGGATGGAATGCCAATGGCAACGGTACCGATTTGTATGGCTTCAACGCCAAGCCCGGCGGCATCTGCTGGCCCGATGGCAACTTCTATAACATCAACAACGTCGCCAACCTCTCCAGCTCCACCTGGAACAACAATTTCTCGGCGATGTACCTGCGGACGCTGGACTACGATGGTGACCAGATGGGGCGCCAAGGCTACTGGCCTGTGTCCGGCCACAGCATCCGCTGCGTGAAAGAATAACCCCAAAATCAACCTCCACACCCATGAGAGCCCTGTATTTCCTTCCGGCCTTGCTCTTGGCCGCCTGCACCACCTCCACGCCCAACCCGGAGTATGCCGAAAACCTGAAGTCCGCCAAGGCCATTTGCCAGGCCCACTGTGACGGCGACTATGAGACTTGGAAGTCCTACTTCGCAGAGGACGCGGTCATCCATGCGGCCGAACATGGTTCTGCGACCTTGGGCGTCGATGAGGCGGCCGAGTTTTATTCCGGTTTTCACGCCATCTCCGAGGACATCACGTACACGGGCATTTTCCTGCCGGGTGTGGATACCCTGCAGATGCAACCCGATGGAAGCGTGCGCGCCTACATCCAATGGGATTCCAAATTCAAACCGACTGGCGAGCCCTTCCCGGGCGTGCTCAAGGCCTACCACTACTGGAACTTTGAGGGCGGCAAGGTGAGCCAGGCCGGAACGTTCTATGACGCTGGTGGATTCTCGAATCTGATCGCCTCCATGATGCCCGCAGAAACCCCCGCNGAAGGCGAGTGATTTGCGGTGTATAATCGATGAGAAAAGCCGGTCCGGAATGGCCGGCTTTTTCATGCAGCCTCGTGTCGGAAGTCTGCAAGGACTACTTTGGCGGTGATGCGATTTCTATGGCGCGCTGCGGCCGCGTTCCTCCTCCTGTTCACAGTGTTCCCGGCCTCGGCCCAAGAGGAGGAGAAGTCTGGCCTGCTCCGCCGGTATTTGAACCACATCCTCGCGGAAGGGGCGGACCCTGCGGCCCCGAAGTGGATCCATTATCCCGTGGTCGCTTATTCGCCCGAAACGAGCTGGGAAATCGGCGTGTCTAGCCTGCTGGTGTATTCCGCCAACCGCGACCTGAGCAACCGCCTGAGCGAGCTCAAGGCGTTCACCTTCTACACACTGGAGAACCAATACGGCCTTTGGCTCGACCACACGGTCTACACTGACAAGAACGATTGGTTCATCTACGGCCGGGCGCGCTACCAGAGCTTCCCGCTGTACTACTATGGCATCGGCCGCGACGCCCCGTCCGAGGTGCAGAGCGTGATCGACGGAGAGTACATCCTGATCCGCGAGCGGCTGCTGCGCCAAACGTGGCCTTCGCTGTACGTCGGCCTCGAACTCGATTATCAGGCGCTNAACCGCATCGACTACGTCGACTCCGCGCCGGGCTTCACGCGGCCGGCCGTGGGCACCGACGGGTCGCGTAACCTCGGCATCGGCCTGGGCGTGCTCTACGACGACATCCACAACGCGATGAACCCGCGGGAGGGCCTCTACAGCGAGTGGGCTTTCCTCCGTTACGGGGCAGGCAGCGACTTCGACTTTACGAGCTACATCATCGACAACCGGGTCTATCGTCCCGTCCGAGAGAACACCGTCTTCGCCGCACAGGTCTACGGCCAGTTCACATCGGGCGAAGCGCCGTTCAACATGCTGAGCCAGTTGGGCGGGGAGAGCCTCATGCGCGGCTACTACCTCGGCCGTTACCGCGACCAGAACTTGCTCGCCGCCCAGGTCGAATACCGAATCTTGCCGTTTTCCTTCTCCAAGCGCATCGGCGCCAGCGCCTTCCTCGCCGCTGGCCAGGTCTACGGCGACGACCACCCGTTCTCCTGGCAGCAGTTCCTGCCCACNGGCGGGGCCGGCCTCCGCTTTCTCATCTTTCCCGAAAAGGACATCTATACGCGTCTGGACGTCGCCTACACCCGCGAAGGGCGGGGCGTCTACTTCTTTGTCGGTGAGGCCTTCTGACCCCGCTGACACCGTTTGGTGCATCTTTCTTTCCCTCTCGTGTTGGGCATTGGCGCTCAGGGGCTTAGGTTCGCGGCATATTCAGAACACATGCCCCAAGGAACGGTCAAGTTTTTCAACGACGACAAAGGCTACGGCTTCATCACTCCCGATGAGGGAGGCAAGGACGTCTTCGTGCACATCAAATCCTGCAACGGCGAGATCGCCGAAAACAACGTGGTCACTTACGAAGTGGAGGAAACTCACAAAGGCCTTAACGCCATTAACGTGTCGGTCGTCTGATCGTCTCCACAACAATGCATCGAAAAGGCCGGGTCACCCCGGCCTTTTTCATGCCTTCTGCCTTTTGAAAGCGGCGCAGGCCACGAAATAGGCGCATGAAAAAAGGGGCCGAAGCCCCTTTTCGATGTCGGTGCGTTTGAATCAGTTTGAGGCGCGGGAGAGGCTCTGCTCCGGGTGGAAGCGGAGGTAGACATCATCCGTGGTCCGGACCATGCTGGCGAATTGGGTGGCCAGAGCTTGGTATTCAGGATTCTCAGCCCGCTTGGCGTTGCGCGCGGCGAAGTGCTCCTGGTAGGCCGCAGCATCCGTGTCGGCGACAGAGATGAAAAAGGAGTTGGCGTCTTCTCCAAAGACGGTTTCTAGACAGAAGAAGATGTGGTCGTTGCCCATGGCCTTGTCGAGGGCGAGCATCTGGTTCCATACGGCCATGACCTGATCTGCCGGGGCGTTCATGTGCCAGCCCACGTTGCGGCGGAACGGCTTGTCTGCAAGCTGTGTCATGTCCGTGGGCAGCATGCTGCTTTCGGGCTTGAGCTCATAGAGTTCGGCCCTTGTCCAGTCCCAAAGGCGATCGGCATTCATGAANTTTGNNGCGCGCGCGGAGTCGGCCATCATGCCTTGCCAGAAGGCTTCATCAGCNGCTTTTTGCGCGTCCCGGGCAGCCTCNAACGCGGCAAGGTCCGAGTAGCTGAAGACGAAGTATCCATGGCCTTCATTGCTGGTGTAGAAATTCCAGTCGCTGCCGTGTTCAGGATGCTCGGCGAGCAGATAAGACTTGTAGGTATCGATGAGGTCCAAGCTGCCTTGGAAGTTGTTGATCTCCGCTTCGGAGACGGTCACATAGCGGAACGGGAGCTGAGCACTGCCGGCACAGGCCATGCCGAGGGCGAAGAGGGTGAGGGTGTAACGAATCATAGGTTGGGGTTTGATGTGCGTAAGAAAAATCTGACAAATGTGTCGCATATCCAAACGCGAGGGGGGGCTTCCTTTCAGTTGGGGAAGGGGGAGCGCTCTCGTTTTGCCGCGATATTGGGGGCATGAAGTGGAAGGAGCTTTTGGTGAAGTACGCGTTGGAGTTCTTCGTGATCGTCCTCGGTATCTCGGTATCGTTCTGGTTGAACCAGCGCACCACGGAGCGCGCCAATGAGAGGGAGCGCATCAAGGTGCTCGAAAGCCTGCACGCCGAATTGACGGAGATCGACCGTTACTGCGGCGAGCGCCGAGACAATTACAAGGACGACATCAACATCCTCGACCTGTTGTTGGAGNAGGAGTTGAACCTGGAGGACATGGGGGCGCTGACGACCAGCAAGGGAAGAGTGGAGTTCATCCTGACCCATTACCGGGTGTTCGAACCCCCGATGAACCAATACAACAGCAAGGTCCACTCGGGCGGGCTCAAGTTCATCAAGTCAGACCGGGTCAACGAGAAGCTGGGGCGGTTGCACAACACCTACCTGAAATACATGCAGACAGCGGTCCATTTCGATCAGGAGTTCAAGCAGCACTTCCTNCCATTTTTGACGGCGGAACACGCGGAGTTGTTGCTCGCGCGCCATGAGAACGGCGTCGGCATGGAGGAGTACGTGAGGCGCTTGCACGAGGCCATCCACGGGGACGACCGGTTCAAGGCCAACATGCACGTGCTGTCCGATTACCTGGAAAACAAGCTGTACTTCCTCAAGCTGTACGACGGGCTGGTCTTGGAATTGGACAGGGCCCTCGAGGACGCGCTGGGCTCCCGGCNTTGAGTCAAAGGGTGCCCGGGGAGTAGTCGTCCACGTTGACCGCTCCCTCGGCTTTTTGGAGCTGGTCCAGCATGGACTTCATGTCGAAGAAGTCTTGCTCGCTGGCCACCCGGCCTTCGCGCATGGTNACCAGGGTGGTGCCGGACAGGTCCAACCGATTTCCGGTGGCGGGAATGCCAAAGAAGGGGCCCGTGTGCGTGCCTTTGAAATTCCAGTGCTTGACGATTTTGTCGCCTTGTCCAAAGGCGTCGACAACTGTGAATTCGATGTCGGAGAATCCGTCGAGGTAGTTCTTGTAGAANTGCCGGCATCCGTCAATTCCCACGATGTTGCCTTGGTCTGTGATGATGGTCACGTCTTCGGTGAAGTGCTCGGCACTGACGGCCATGGTGTCCCCGTCGTTTAGGAAGTCNTGCCAGATCTGCTCATACATGACCAAATCCCGCTCCAATTGGGCTTCTGCGGACAAGGTTTCAGCGGGAGCAGGAGAGGATTCAGGGGCGTTTTGACAGCCAGCCACGAGGAGCAGAACGACAACAGGAAAAAGGGGAAACAAGCGCATGGTGTAAAGATGAGGATAAAAGTGAATGCGATCCAGGGATTTCAATCGGCTCTTTGAGCCAGAAAGCCACCCGTTTTTGGTACCTGTATGGCCTACAGGATTGATGGTAATTTCGGAGGTCCGCTCATCGGTAGGGCATGATGTTGGTGTNGTACCAAACCCCATTCATGAGCACGCTCAATTCCACGTGATGTTTGTTCCCATTAGAGCTTGTAGACAAGCTCATGACACTAACCGACTCTGAAGTCAAAGCACTTGGAATACTTTCTTGCCAATCACTCGTGATCACCCACATTGACGATGGATTGCTCCCCGCATAAAATGTGAATCGCAGTGAATCTGTTCCAATGCCGTCTGCAGAAATTCCTT
>NYTZ01000080.1 GCA_002683735.1 Flavobacteriales bacterium | reverse complement strand
CTGGACATCCTCATCAACGGCGACCAGGTGGACGCCCTGTCCGCTTTGGTCCACCGTTCCAACGCGTTTGAACTGGGCAAGAAGATCTGTGCGAAGCTCAAAGAGCTGATTCCGCGTCAACAATTCATGATCGCCTTGCAGGCGGCCATCGGCGCCAAGATCATTGCCCGCGAAACCATCAAGCCGGTCCGGAAGGACGTGACGGCGAAGTGCTACGGGGGTGACATCACGCGGAAGCGGAAGCTGCTCGAGAAGCAGAAGAAGGGCAAGAAGCGCATGCGCCAGGTCGGCTCCGTCGAGGTGCCGCAGGAAGCGTTCCTCGCCGTCCTCAAGCTCGACTGAGTTCGTCGATCAGGCCTGACCGGCCGCCAGCTTGTTCTTGTTGGCCAATTGGCCACAGGCGGCGTCGATGTCTTCACCGCGGGAGCGGCGGACGTTGACCACCATGTTGAACTTGTTTTCGAGGAAGTCCTTGAACTCATCGGTCTTTTGCGCATCCGCTTTGCGGAAGAGCGTGTCGTCGATGGGGTTGTATTCGATGAGGTTCACCTTGCACGGCACGCAAGCCGCGAAGCGGGCAAGGTCACGGGCATCCTCGATGTCGTCGTTGAATCCCCCGAGCAGGATGTACTCGAACGTGACGCGGGTGCCGGTCTTTTCGTGGAAGTAGACGAGCGCATCCCGAAGGCTGGCGAGGTCGTTCGTCTCGTTGATCTCCATGATCCGGTTGCGTTTGCCGTCTTCTGCGGCATGGAGGCTGAGGGCCAGGTTGAACCTGACCTCGTCGTCGCCCAATTTCCGGATCATCTTGGCGATGCCGGCGGTGGAGACGGTGATGCGTTTCGGGCTCATGCCGAGGCCCGGCGTTCCGGTGATGCGATTTACCGACTCGAGCACATTGCGGTAATTCAGCAGGGGCTCGCCCATGCCCATGTAGACGATGTTGGTCAGCCGGTGTTCGTGGTGACGCTCGGCGAGCATCGCGATGTGGCGGACCTGGTCGACGATTTCGCCGGCGGTCAGATTGCGGAGCAATTTGAGTTTGCCCGTGGCGCAAAACGCACAGGACAGGCTGCAGCCCACTTGGCTGCTGATGCAGGCAGTCATGCGGTCCTTGGCAGGAATCAGCACCCCTTCGACCACTTTGCCGGGCTCGATGGGGAAAGCGCATTTGACCGTGCCATCGCGGCTGACCTGTTCTTCCTCTGGCGCAATGGGCGCGAGCGTGTAGGCTTGCGCCAGCAAGTCCCGCAGGCCTCGCGGCAGGTTGGTCATGTCATCGAACCGGGCGGCACCCTTGGTCCAGATCCATTCGGCGACCTGTTTGCTCCGGAAAGCGGGTTGGCCCAAATCAATGAGCGCCGCTTTGAGGGCGGCGTCATCGAGAGTGCGGATGTCGGTCGAAGTAGACATGACACCGCGAAGGTAGCGAGCAGGGTGCCCCCGCTCAGGCGAGTGCGGCGCCGAGACCGCCTTCCTGGTCCTTGGCCACGAGTTCAGCCATGCGTCGGCGCAGGTCTTCACGCTTGCGCACGGCAAGCGCAATTTCCTTGCCGTTGACGAGCGTGATTGAGTTCGTGCGGTAGTTGCACTGGCGAATCTTGTTGAGGTGCACCAATTGGCTGTTGTGGACCCGGACGAATTTCGGGTTGTCAATCAGGCTCTCCACGTATTTCAGGTTCTTCGACACCATCAGGCGGCTTCCGTCCGTCTTGTAAATGCAGGCGTAGCTGCCGCTGGCCTCGACATGAAGAATCTCGGAGTGGCGGATGAAGTGGCGCTGTCCGGAGGTGGTGACTTCTAGCTTCCGGTGGAAGTCTCCATTTTCCAACATTTTGACTTTAAAGTGTTCTTGGATGCGTTGGGCGCAAGCCTTCAGGTCGACGGCGTCGATGGGTTTGAGCAGATAGTCGAAAGCCTGTCGTCGGATGGCGTCGATGGCGTAGTCCTGATAAGTGGTGTAGAAGACCACATAGAACTCACGGTCGTCGAACCGGTCAATGAGGTCCAGACCGCTTTCAAAGGGCATTCGGATGTCAACAAAGACGATGTGAGGTCGTCCACTGCGAATGGCGTCATAGCCGATTCGGGCATTGGGCGCCTGGTCAATCACACGGATGAACGGGCAGTGTCGTTCGATCTGGCTGTGCAGCACCTCACGGGCAGGTGCCTCATCATCCACGATGATGGCATCGAGTTGAGCGGTCATTGGCTGAAGATTTGGTTGACGCATGGAGATTTGGTGTTTCCCACAAGCGTACAAACTTGAATATACGAATTGGGCTTGCAAAAAGTCAAGTTCGCAGGCGATAGAATTGAGTTTGTCAGCGTTTTTTCCCTCAGTCGACGAGGGACATCGCCAGTCCGACGGTGGAATAGACATCCACGTCGAGGTGGTCCCGCTTGCCTTTGGGGCGTCGGAAACCAGTCCTCACTGCGACCAGGTCCAGATCGTGCACGGCGAGAATGTATTGTCCATGCAATCCGATGTATGCCGTGAAGGGATGCCCTTCGTGTTGGCCCATCCACACTTGATATCCGTAGTGTTGGATGTCCGTGCCATCTGGAAGGGGCCCAACGGGCGCCATGAGGGCCGCCATGAAGGCCCGGTCGATGAGTTGCACGCCATCCACCTGTCCCGAGTCGAGGAGGAATTGGCCGAGGCGCGCGTATTCCTTCGCCCGGGTGTAGAAGCAGCAGTAATTGCGCTCATGGCCGCGGTTGTCCACGGCCCACTCGGCGTCCTCTGCGCAGCCCAATGGTTGCCATATGCGCCGCTCAAACCAGCTTCCAAGGGGTTCGTCAATCAGGGTGAGCAGGATTTCCTGAAGCAGCAGCGTGTTTCCGCCCTGGTATTTCCAAGGCATCCCGGCCTTGCCCTCGACCGCATGGTTGGCCGTTCGGTTTAAGATGTCCTTGCCGTAAGTGGACCGGGCCATGAAGCCGACGGGGTTCTTGTAGTTCTCTCCAAACGGGATACCGCTGCGCATTTGTAGCACTTGCTCCACGGTGAGGTCGGCTCCCAGACCCTTTTTGAATCGGGGCAGGAACTTGGACACGGGGTCGTCTACGGACAGCAGACCGTCGGTGATGGCCACGCCGACGGCGAGGGCGGTGAAGGTCTTGGCTACGCTGAAGGAGTTGGTCCGAAGGGAGTCCGCGCCGTCCACTTGGTCAGACGTCCAGTCGAGCAGCAGGGAGTCCTGGTGAATGACGGCCAAGGCTACCGTTTTCTGAGCGTGGGTGGAATCTAGCACGGCGGCGGGAAGCGTCTCCGTATACCCCGAATGCCGAGGCCAATGTCGGGGAGAAGGGGAAGCGTGGATGGTCCGTGTCGCCTTGAACGGCAGGTCGTCGATCATGGCACTGCTGTAGCCGCGCAGGTAGCACTCCCGTAAGCCTTGCCAGACGTGGCCATTGTCCGTGATGAAGCTGAGGGCGACGAGTCCGAGAACAGCACCCATGGCATAGGCGAGGCTGCACTTCATGCGGAAGTGGGGTGGGGCTGTCCGCCCAGCACGTCGAGGAGGTGGGCCGTGAGCGCCTCGCGAACCTCATCCCGATCGATGGCCTTGCCGGATTCCCGGGCGAGGCTGGTGACGCCCCGGTCGGTGATGCCGCAGGGAACGATGAGGTTGAAGAAGTCGAGGTCTGTGTCGAGGTTGAAGGCGAGGCCATGCATGGTCACCCAGCGGCTGCACTTGACGCCAATGGCGCAAATCTTTCGTGCGCCCATTCCGGCTTCAGGGTCGATCCAGACGCCGGTCAATCCGTCTACCCTGCCCGCCGTCACGCTCCAGTCGGCGCACGTGCGAATGATTGCTTCTTCCAGTTGGCGCAAGTACCACCCGATGTCGGTCCTGAACTGGTCGAGGTCGAGGATGGGGTAGGCCACCAGTTGACCGGGGCCGTGGTAGGTGATGTCTCCGCCGCGGTTGATTTCGTGGTACTCGACCCCGAGCTCGGACAGGCGTTCGGGGGAGGCGACGACGTGCTTTGCATCCCCGCTCTTGCCGAGGGTCAAGACATGGGGGTGCTCCACGAACAGCAAGTGGTGTTCGGGCCAAGGAAAGCCGTCTATTTCCTGTCCGTCCACGCGGCCCGTTTCGGGCAGCCCGGCCCGGCGGCGGGCAATCTTGCGGTCGACGGCCGTTTTGAGCAGGCGCTCCTGCAGGTCCCACGTGGGCTTGTAATCCGCGCGGCCCAGATCGCGCACGTGCACTTCCGGTGTCATCCCATTTTGCCCAGTTCGTCCTTCAGGTAGTCGATGTGGCGGATGTCCACCGGGTCCACTCCGGCGGCCTCGGCCATCAAGAGCGACAGCCAGTCCCCGAGGTGGACGAGGTGCATCCAGCGTTGGATGCGGGTGTCACCCAAGGCTTGGCATTCGACCACTTGGGCGCCGGCATCTTGGAAAAGGGCCTTGCACAGCCGCATGCGCTCCACGGTCTTCGGGTGGTCTTCCGGGGTGTGCAGGAACAAGGCGGTCAGCCGTTCGTCTCCGCTTTCCCACCCGACCAGCTCATTGTGGTTCATCTCGGGGAATACGTGGTGGTTGCAGAGCCGTTTGGCATTCTCGTTGAGCTGTTGGCGCCATCGGACCAACACCGGCTCCAAGGCGGCATCCGCGTAGAGCAGGGGCTCGGTCTGGTGCAGCAGTTCGGCCCATCGGCCCGCCAGGGCCATGGTGTCGTCTTGTGAGGCCCGCAACAGGTCTGCGGCGGCGTCCACTTCTGCCAGCACATCGGGAGCATCCGGAGGCACGTGTCCGAGGGCAGAGAAATGGTGGAGCAGGCCGGTGACGGCCCATCCGAATTGGGACCGTGGCGGTTGACCGCCTGGCACCTTGAGGCATGGCCAGCCGTGCTCTGCGGCACGCTCGCCCAGTTGTCCGCCAGAAGTGAGGGCCCGGATCTGGGCACCTTGATCGACAGCAGCGGTGAGGGCGGTGAGGGTTTCCTCTGTGTTGCCGCTGTAGCTGCAGGCGATGACCACGGTGGAGGGGCCGACCCATGCAGGAATGCGGTAGTCGTGGCCGCTGGCGACGGGCACGCTGGCGGCGTCGGCCAGCAAACCGGCCAGGAACCGGCCTCCGATGCCCGATCCGCCCATCCCGAGCACCAGGATCCGGTCGTGGGACGGCACAACGGATGGCAGGGGTTGGGTGGCCATGGAGGCCGCAGCTCCGGAGAGCTGATCAGGGAAAGAGGCGATGAGGTCGCGCATGGGTTGTTGGGACACCTCTAAAGTACTGCGGCAGGACGGGCGGAGGAGGCCTAATTTCGCCGTGCCGCCCATCCACCCGATTCACCATGATCCGATCCGAACAGGAACGCGTCCGCCTCGACAGCCTCGCCCAACTCCGCCAGTTGGGCATTGACCCCTATCCAGCTGCGGCCTACCCCGTGAACACCTACGCTGCGACGCTTTGTGCCGACTTCGCCGCCGATCGCGAAGTGTGCCTTGCTGGCCGCATTCTGTCCCGCCGCATCATGGGAAAGGCCTCCTTCGCGGAGTTGCAGGATTCTACCGGCCGCATCCAGATTTACCTCAACCGCGACGAGCTGTGCCCGGGAGAGGACAAGGCGATGTACAACACCGTTTTCAAGAAGCTGTTGGACCGGGGCGACATCATTGGCATCAAGGGCACCACGTTCACGACCCAGACGGGCGAGCCGAGCGTGCTGGTCAAGGAATTGACCGTCTTGAGCAAGTCCATCCGCCCCCTGCCTTCGGTCAAGACGGACGAGGACGGCAAGGTCTACGACGCGTTCACCGACCCTGAACTCCGCTACCGGATGCGCTATGTCGATTTGGTGGTCAACCCCGAGGTCAAGCGCACGTTTGAAGCCCGGAGCCGGGTCATCCAGGCCATGCGCGATGCTTTCACCGAGAAGGGCTGGTTGGAAGTGGACACCCCGGTACTCCAAGCCATTCCCGGCGGCGCCGCGGCCCGGCCATTCATCACCCATCACAATGCGCTGGACATTCCCCTCTACCTGCGCATCGCCAATGAGCTCTACCTCAAGCGCCTCATTGTGGGTGGCTTCGATGGCGTGTTCGAATTCTCTCGCAATTTCCGCAACGAGGGCATGGACCGGACCCACAATCCGGAATTCACCGTCATGGAGCTCTACGTGGCCTACCAGGACTACCACTGGATGATGGAGACCATCGAGCAACTGCTGGAGCGCGTCTGCAAAGCCGTCCATGGCACCCACACGGCCACCCTGGAGGGACAGACCATCGATTTTTCTCCCCCGTACCGCCGGCTGAGCATGCGCGATGCGATCCTTGATCATGCGGGCGTCGACATCGACGGCATGGATGAGGCCGCCTTGCGCGGGGCCTGCGCCGATCTCGGCATCGAAGTGGAGGACAGTATGGGCAAGGGCAAGCTGATCGACGAGATTTTTGGCGAGAAGTGTGAGCACCACCTGGTGCAACCCACCTTCATCACGGATTACCCGGTGGAGATGTCCCCCTTGACCAAGGCCCACCGTGACAAGCCGGGTTACACCGAGCGTTTCGAGCTCTTCATCAACGGCACGGAGGTGGCCAATGCCTACTCGGAGCTCAACGACCCCATCGACCAGCGCGAGCGGTTCGAAGACCAACTCAAGCTTGGCGAGCGCGGGGACGACGAAGCGATGTTCATCGACCAGGACTTCCTGCGGGCTCTGGAATTCGGCATGCCCCCGACCAGTGGTGTGGGCATTGGCGTNGACCGCCTCGTGATGATGCTCACTGATCAGCGTTCCATCCAGGAGGTGCTCTTCTTCCCCCAGATGCGTCCAGAGGTGTTCCGGTCCGGTCCCGATTTGGGCGCATTGGAAGCCTTGGGGGTGCCTTCTGAGTGGGCGCCGCACGTCGCTGCGGCCGGTTTCGACACGCCGGATGCGATTCGTGAGGCCAAGCCGACGGCCCTTCGCGAAAAGCTCAACGGCTTCCGCAAGAAGAACAAACTCGACCTGCCAGCCTTGCAGTTGGAGGAGGTCGAAAGCTGGTCCGCATGACGCGCCGGCAGTTGTTGTGGGCGATCGGAGGGCTGATGGTCCTACAGGCCTGTGGTCCCGCCACGGAGTCTGCGCCGCCCCATAGGGATGTGGCGGACAGCACCACCGTCCTGCTGTCTAAGTACTATTCCAGCCACAATTACCGCCATTGGTTGGGGGGGCTTCAGGACAGCCTTGGAGGCCAACCCCTGCGTTTTGTGCAGGCCTACGGGATGGACTCCATGGCGTTGGAGTCCGCTATGGACGCCGCGGATGCCGTGGTCCTAACCGGGGGTGAGGACATTCACCCGGCGCGCTATGGGCAGCCCGCTGACACCGAGCGGTGCGGACGCATGGACGTGGAACGCGACCGGATTGAGCTTGCCCTGCTCGACGGGGTGGTCGCNAGGAAGCTGCCCTGCTTGGGCGTGTGCCGCGGCCTGCAAGTGATGAACGTCCATGCTGGCGGCTCCCTCTATCCCCACCTGCCGGATNATGGGTTCCAAGGCCACCGGGGTGGCGTGGCCGGGCATTCCAGCGATACCCTGCATTCGGTGGGGGTCCTCCAGCCGTGGTCGTCAGGCAGCCAAGCTTTTGAGGCCGGCGAAATGGCAACGGTGGTCAGCCACCACCACCAAGGCATCGACCGCTTGGCCAACGGTTTTGAAGTGTGGGCGGTGTCCCCGGATGGCCTTGCAGAAGGCATTCGCTGGGTCGACACGACTGTGCTTCCGTTCATGGTGGGGGTTCAGTACCACCCAGAGCGCTCCGCCGGAGGGCGCGCGATGACGGATGGGCTTGGGGTGGCCTTGCTCGAGGCCGTCCGGGCAGCGGAATGAAAAGAGGCCGTCCCCGGATCAGGGGGACTGTGCGGCGAGTTGTTCCAAGGNGCCCGAATCGAACCGGGTCATCTCCTCCATCCAATCGGTCACGGCGACGGCGAAAGCGGACTTCTGCCCGTCTCGGATGGGCGTGGACGGCGGGAACTCCTCTCTAAGGTGGTCCACTTGCTGGCCGTTCTTCCAGAAGCGGAAGCAGACGTGGGGCCCAGTGGCCAGCCCCGTGCTGCCCACGTANCCAATGACGTCACCTTGCCGGACGGCTTGGCCTTCCTTGACATTGCGGCGGCTCATGTGCAGGTACTGGGTGGTGTAGGTGCTGTTGTGGCGCACCTTGACATATTTCCCGTTGCCCTTGGTGTAGCTGGCCTTGACCACCACCCCGTCTCCGACAGACACGATGGGGGTTCCGTGGGGNGCGGCGTAGTCCGTCCCGAGGTGGGCCTTGACTTTTTTGAGCACAGGGTGGAAGCGCTTCTTGTCGAACCGGCTCGAGATGCGGCTGAATTCGACCGGGGCCTTGAGGAATGCCTTGCGCAGGCTCGCTCCCGTTTCGTCGAAGTGGTCCATGCCGTCTCCCTGGTCAAAGGCATACGCGGGGAAGTTCCGGCCACGGTGGACGAATTCGGCGGCCAGGATGCGGGGCATGCTGACCGGTTTTTCGCCCACCCAATCGCGTTCGTACAGCATGCGGAAACGGTCGCCGGACTGGATGCGGCTGAAGTCGATGGTCCACGCGTACACCTGCGCCATGGCGAGGGCAAGGGTGGTGGAGTGCCCCTGATTTTCGAGCACCTGGTACAGGCTTCCCTGCACCTCTCCTTCCACGAATCCGCGGCGGGTTTCCGAAGGGAATTGGTCGCGCCGGGCGGTGCCGTTGTCGACGAGGTCGAAGACCACGTAGTCCTTGCTGTTGATGAGGTAGACGAAGTGGGAGGCAGTCCCCTTCGCATCGCGGAACAGGCGCCATTCATGGCCGGCTTTCATGCGGCGCACGTCGAAGACCTCACGCTGCTCCGTGGCGATGTGATGCAGGGTTTTTGAACCGACGCCGGCCGGCGAAAGGAGGTGGGAAAGGCTCTGGCCTGATTGGACCCGTCCCTCCTCGACACGGAGCCCCAGTGAATCGGGCAACCCGAAGCGCAGCCCTTCTATTTGATCGGGGGTCAGCTGCTGCACTTGCGGACCTGCTCCCGCCTGCGCGCGGCCTTGCACCGTGGCCATNGTGTCGCGCCCTCCAGCGGAGTCACCACACCCCGAGAGAAGGGCGGCAGTCGCACAGAGAAGCAGGACGGTCGAGTGAAGGATGCGCATTGGACGAATCGGCAAGTTGAGGCCGGTCCATTCCGCAACGGCAGTGCTTCCGAAAAGTTTTGCCTTGGCGGGGTTTTAACGCTTCAAGTCCCCGACAGGCTCACTTGTGGGGGATGTGGGTCATGACCCAGCTCTTGCCCCACTCGGCCTGCTCCTCTTCCGTCCACAATTCCGGGAAGAAGATGAGGGTCTGGAACCGCGGCGGCANGTACTTTTGCCAGTTGGTTCCTCCGGTGGCCGCGATGTCCACCGGGTCCTTCTGGAGGTGGCGCACCGCACTGCGGTAATGGGAGAGGGGCCAATGCACATTGACCAGCTCATCCAATTGACGCAGAGCGGCCTTGAGTGCATCGGTCTGTTGGTCGGCGGGGAGCCCCTGCCACTTTTTCCGCAGGTTGGTGTAATAGCGGTCTTCGGCGAATTGCACGATGGTTTCCCGGTACTTCCCTTCAAACTGTTTCAGGGTCAAGGTGGGCTTGCCGGTGGCGAGTTCCGTCGCCCCGCGCCGCCAGTAAAGGGCATCAAAGAGCGGGTCAATCTCGTCAAAGCTGTGGTCCACGTGGTGCTCGCGCAGTTCCTGGTGGACGAGCCGGTCGAGCGAGGTACAGGCGATTTCGATGAGCCGGTACTGGACGCTCTGGAAGCCGCTCGACGGCAGCAGGGACATCCGGAATTTGAGGAATTGGCTGTGGTCGAGGCCATGCACCATNACATCGAAGCTCCNGACCAGGTTTTCGAAGTAGCGGTTGATGCGGTGGACGCGTTCGAGGAGTGTGGCCCCGTCGAGGTCCTGTTCCGCATGGATNTGCTCGATTTCATGCAAGGACAGCTTGAAATAGAGCTCGGTGATCTGGTGGTACGTGATGAAGATTTCCTCGTCCGGGAACGGGGTCACCGGGTGCTGCAGGCTCAGCAGCGTGTCGAGGTTGATGTAGTCCCAGTAGGTTGGGAAGTCGGCGTAGAGCAGGCCATCGAGATAGGACGTGAGGTCCTGTCCCATGGCGGCGTATTTATCCTGAAGGAGCTTGAGCCGGGACAGCACCCCGGGGTCAAAGGAATCGGCTTCGGCCATGCGGGCAAGTTACGCCCGGATTGCAGCAGCCTGTGCCCGGTGTTGTGTTGGAATCAGCCTTGGCCGAGGTGGGCGATGCACTTCAATTCGACGGCGATGGGGGTCGGAAGGGCCCCGATTTCCATGGTCGTCCGGCAGGGCCGCAGTGCGGGGTCCACGTTTTCGAAATGCTCGCGGTACACGCGGTTCCATGTGCCAAAATCACGCTGCATGTCGGTGAGGAANACGGTGATGTCCACCAGGTCCTCCCACTTCGCGCCCTCGGCTTCGAGGATGGCTTTCACGTTGGCCAGCACACCGCGTGCCTGAGCTTCGAAATCGAATTCTGTGAAGTTGCCGTTGTGGTCNTGCTTCAGGCCGGGTACACCCTCGTCGTGGGCCCCGCTGCCGGGGATGCGCGGCCCGACGCCGCTCAGGAAGAGGAGGTCGCCGACGCGGCGGGTCAAAGGGTAGAGGCCGACGGGCTTGGGGGCGTTGCTCATGGGGCGGGGGTTCAATCGTGGAGGGTTTGGCCGGTCCTCAGCCGTGCATGGTTTCCTTTTTGCCGTATCGCTGGATGACCTCGGCTTCGTGTGCGAGGAATTCCTTCCAACGGGCATCAACATCGACGCGCCCTCCATACTGGCGGTCGAATCCGATGAAGGTCGTGTAGTGCTGGGCCTCGCTGACCATCAACTCGTGGTAGAACGTCTTCAGGTCGTCATCGGCGATGCGCTCGGACAGCATGCGGAAGCGCTCGCAGCTGCGGGCCTCGATCATCGCGGCCAGCAGCAGGCGGTCGACGAGTTGTTCTTCCCGGCTTCCGCCCTTCTTGATAAAGGCGGCGAGGTCGTGGATGTAGGGGTCCTTCCGCTCCTTACCAAGGACCCAACCGCGCGTCTTGATTTTCTCGAGGACCATTCCGAAGTGCTCCATCTCCTCCATGGCGATGCGGGTCAATTCCTCCACCAAATCGGTCAGTTCAGGGTAGCGGACGATGGTGGAAATGGCATTGGAGGCGGCCTTCTGCTCGCACCACGCATGGTCAGTGAGGACCTCGGGGATGTTGGACTCGACGAGATCCACCCAGCGGGGGTCCGTGGGAAGCTGCAGTCCGAGCATCACGCTGTCGGTTCTCTTCGACATCGCTCAGGAATTCATGGCGTCTTCGATGGCCTCGGCATCCAGCGGGATGTCGCCCATCAGGTCGTCGAACCCGTCCTCGGTGACGACGATGTCGTTTTCGAGCCGGATGCCCAGCCCTTCTCCCAGGATGTAGATGCCGGGCTCGACGGTGAAGACATGGCCGGCGCGAATGGGCTCGTGCCACAGGCCCACATCGTGGACGTCCAGTCCGATGAAGTGGGAGGTGCCGTGCATGAAGTACTTCTTGTAGGCGGGCCAAGCGGGGTTTTGCTTGGCGACGTCGTGCTTGTCGATCAGACCGAGCCCGAGGAGCTGCTCGGTCATGAGTTCACCCACCTGCTTGTGGTAATCGTGGAGGCTGACGCCGGGGCGCAGCAGCTTCGTGGCATCGCGCATCACGCTGAGCACGGCGTCGTAAACCTTGCGCTGGCGGTCGGTGAAGCGGCCGGACACGGGCAGGCACCGGGTCATGTCGCTCGCGTAGTTGCCGTACTCGGCGCCGACGTCCATCAGCAGCACATCGCCCGCCTTGCAGACCGCGCTGTTCTCGATGTAGTGGAGCACGCAGGCGTTGGCCCCACTCGCTACGATGGGTGTGTAGGCGAAGCCGCGGGAGCCCTTGCGCACAAACTCGTGCAGGTACTCGGCCTCTACTTCATATTCGGTGACCCCGGGCTTGAGGAAATTCATCACGCGGTTGAATCCATCGCGGGTGATGCCGCAGGCGTGGCGCATCCGCTCGATTTCCTCGGCGCTCTTCACGCTGCGCGTGCGGTGGAGGATGGGGGCGGCCCGCTCGATTCGGACATGGGGGTAAGTATCACAGAACCACTGGTTGAATCGAGCCTCGCGTGTTTGGACCACGATTTTGGCGCGGGTGTGCTCGTTCTGGTGGAGGTAGCAGCAGCTGCACTCGGTCACGAGGCGCTGGATGGTCCGCTCCAGCAAGGACAGCCATTGGACCTGCTTCACACCGGTTTGGGCGGTGGCTTCCGCCTTGGTCAGCTTGGCGCCTTCCCAGATGGCGATCTCCTCGTTGGTTTCGGTGACGAACAAGATCTCCCGGTCTGCCGGGTTGTGCGCGTGGGGGAAGAGCAGCAACAGGGTCTCCTCCTGGTCCACACCGCAGAGGTGAAGCATGTTGGAGTCCTGCCGGAAGGGCAGGGTGCCGTCGGCGCTGGTCGGATAGATGTCGTTGGAGCTGAACAGGGCCATCGCACCGGGGTTCATGGCCTCGGCAAAGTCGGCGCGGTTCCGGATGTAGTTCTCGGCGGACAGGGGCGGGTAACGCAGCATGCCCCGAAGTTACGGCCCCCCGGCCGTCAGGCCCGGGTGACGCGCACGAGCGAGCCGGTTGGCAACACTTGTCCGGCTCCACTGCGCAGGCAGAGCTCACCGGCTTCGATGGCGGCGTCCGGCAAGGCGGCGCGCCAGAAGTTCTCAAGGGAAGAAGGGCTCAGGCTGGAGTAGGTGTTCATGATCACCGCCCCTCCCTGCGCGACAAGGCCGGCGGAAGCGCGGATGAGGCGCCCGATCTGTTCTTCGAGCTTCCACTTTTCCCCTTTTGGCCCCAGGCCCCACGCGGGCGGGTCCATGACAATGAGGTCGTATTGATTGCCGCGGCGCAGCTCGCGCTCGACGAAACGCATGGCGTCCTCGACGCACCAGCGGATGCCGTCCAGCCCGGAGAGCTCCATGTTCATCCGCGTCCACGTCACCACTTGTTTGATGGCATCCACGTGGGTCACGTCCGCGCCGGTCGCCCGGGCGGCGAGTGAGGCGCCCCCGGTGTAGGCGAATAGGTTCAGCACGCTTTTGCCCGGCCCAAGGCGGTTGGCCATCCACCGCCAGTTGGCGGCTTGCTCAGGAAACAGGCCCACGTGCTTGAATCGGGTCATTTCCAGGGAGAAGTGCAGGTGCTGCGTATCTGTCAACGGGTATCGGATTTCCCAGTTGTCGGGAACGCTCTGGTGGGGTTCCCAGTGGCCCTTGGTCCGGCCAGTGGGGACGAATTCTGCCGCCGAGATCCGCCGCCAGTCGGATTCGGTCATCCCGCGGTCCCAGATGGCGCGGGGTTCAGGCCGGATGAGGACCAAGTCCCCGAACCGCTCCAGTTTGCTGCCCGCACCACAATCGAGAAGCTCGTGGTCGCGCCACCCCTCCGGGAACCAGCGGTGTAGACCATCGGCTTTGGGGAAGGGGGCAGCGTCCATGCCGGGAAGTTCGCAAGGGAACGGTCACAACTGTTGTTTTTGCGCGTCGAATCCCTACAGGGTGTCGCCACCTTGCTTCCAAATCATTGAAGGCCATGGCCGGCAAGCGCAAAGGAGGAGGGAAGAAAAAGTCGGGCGGCCGCAGGGGTGGCCCGGATGGACTGGGCGGCAGTGGCCAGCGTCTCAGCGGCGCCAGCCGGTACCTCGGCGACGTGATGGAGATCTTCCGGAAACTGCCCGGCCGGCCGTTGAACGCTCGACAGGTGGCCAGCACCATGGGCATCGCCGACCGCGACATCCGCGACATGCTGCACGTTCTCATGCGGGAACAGGCTGGTAAAGGCGTGCTCGTGGAAGTCGGCAAGGGACGCTTCATGCTTCCCGAGAAGGCCGGTGGCGAGGGAGGACGAGGGGACCGCCGCCGCGGTCAGGGCCGAAAGGAAGGTGTCCGGCCCCAGCACGGAGACTTGGTCACCGGCACAATCCAGATCACCAAGTATGGCAAGGGTTTCGTGAGCGTGCCCGGCGAATCCGAGGACATCATGGTGCCCAAGGGCAACACCGGAACGGCCTTCTGGGGGGACACCGTCGAGGTCGGATGGATGAACCGGGGCCGGCGCAAGGTGCCGTATGTCGCCCGCGTGGTGAAGCGGGCCCGCGAGCTCTACGTGGTCATGCTGCAGCCCGTCAAGGATTACGCGTTTGGTATCCCCACCGACAAGCGCTTGCATCGCGACTTCCTCATTCCTGCCCGTTTCCTGCACGATGCCCCGACGGACGTCAAAGTGGCCGTCAGGCTCGAGGACTGGGCCTCGCCCGACGACCCTCCCATCGCCGAGGTCGTGGAGGTGTTGGGTGCCCCCGGGGTCCACGAAGCGGAGATGCATGCCATCCTGCTCGAATACGGATTGCCCTATCATTTCCCGAAGGACGTGGAGGCCGAGGCGGAGACCATCCCAAAGGGGCTCGACCCCAAGGAGATACAGCGCCGCCGCGACATGCGGGACGTGACCACATTTACGATTGACCCCGAAGACGCCAAGGATTTCGACGATGCCCTGAGCGTTCGGGACCTCGAGAGCGGCCACCTTGAAGTGGGCGTTCACATCGCAGATGTGACCCACTATGTCCGGCCAGGAAGCCGAATCGAGGAGGAGGCCGCGGAGCGCGCCACCAGTGTTTACCTCGTCGACCGGACCATCCCAATGTTGCCCGAGGTGCTGTCCAATAACCTGTGCTCCCTCCGCCCCAACGAGGACCGATATGCCTTCAGCGCGGTCTTCGAACTCGACAAGGACGGCATGGTGGTCAAGGAGTGGTTCGGGCGGACGGTCATCCATTCCGACCGGAGGTTCACGTATGCGGATGCACAGGAACGGTTGGATTCGGGCCAGGGAGATTTGGCAGGCGAGGTTCAACGGCTCGACCGCCTTGCCAATAAAATGCGGGCCCGGCGTTTCAAGGCGGGCGGCATCGACTTCAACACCGAAGAAGTCCGGTTTCGGCTCGACGAGGACGGAAAGCCTGTCGAGGTGCTGATCAAGCGTATGCTCGACGCCAACCGGCTGATCGAGGACTTCATGCTGCTCGCCAACGTGCGCGTGGCCAAATGGATTGCGGGCAGCAAGGGAGAGCGCCCCCCGGGAGCGGTGTACCGCGTGCACGACTCCCCGGATCCCACCAAGTTGAAGTCCCTCCGGCAGTTCGTCGCCCAATTCGGCTACAAGATGCCGGATACTGAGCCCGGGCAGGCCCACCGCGCCATCAGTCAGTTGCTCAAGATGGCCGAGGGCAAGGACGAGGAGCGCATCATTAAGCAGATGGCCATCCGGTCCATGGCCAAGGCCGAATACAGCACGGACAACATCGGCCACTACGGCCTCGCGTTTGAGCACTACACCCATTTCACTTCACCGATTCGTCGGTATCCGGACATGATGGTGCACCGCAGCCTGCAGCACTACCTCGACGGCGGCGCCGCGCTCGACACCGCGGAGCTGGATGGGCCCTGCGCCCACAGCAGCGAACGTGAGAAGCGCGCAGCGGAAGCTGAGCGGGCCAGCATCAAGTACAAGCAGGTGGAGTTTCTGGGCACGCAGTTGGGCTCCGAATTCGAAGGCGTCGTCAATGGCATCTCTAGCAAGGCTGTTTACGTGGAGCTCAACGACAACAAATGCGAGGGCTACATCGACATCCGGGACATCTCTACAGACCGGTTTTCGGTGGATCCCGAACGCCAATGCCTCGTCGGCCTGCACACTGGGCAGGAGATTCACATGGGCGATCCGGTCCGCATCCGCGTGGTTCGGGCTGACGTCCAGCGCCGCGAGCTTGAGTTCGAGTGGCTCGGCGCGGGATGACCGCCGTATTTTTGCAAGGTCTGCCAGCGGGCGGACGATGCGCTCTTAGCTCAGTTGGTTAGAGCAGGGGACTCATAATCCCTGGGTCGCGGGTTCAAGTCCTGCAGGGCGCACCACGGGCTCAGCCCATTTGGCCGAGCAACAGAATCAGATCGTACGTCGTGATCATGCCATCGCCATTGAGGTCATAGGCGATGCTCTCCTTCGTCACGGCCTGCATGAAGAAGGAGAGGAGGTTGAGGAGG
>NYTZ01000079.1 GCA_002683735.1 Flavobacteriales bacterium | reverse complement strand
CGTCGCCACCGTGTTCATCGCTGTGACCGACGACCAATTGCCGATGACCAGCCTCGATTGCAGCTGGGCATTGGGCGTGGACACCGAGGACGCTGCGGCAGCGGCAGATGGCGGCGAATTTGGACCGGCACCCTTCACGTTTGAGGCAGCCACCTTCACCGGCAGCACCGAGACCTACGGCTTGACCACCGAAATCGACTTCAGTGGCTACGCACCAGGAACGGAACTCACCTTGCAGATTCGCGCTGGCGACGGGGACGCCACCAGTGCGGTACCGCTTTCGACGAGTCCCGAGTACATCCAACTCCTCTACCGAATTCAGATCGGATCATGAAGCGCCCCCCTCTCCAGACCTGTCTGTTGACGCTCGCCTTGGCCGGGCTCGTTTCCGCCTGCACCCAGGACAACCTCGATCCAGTGGAGCCCCAATTGACGTGGGTCTCCATCAATGCTGAGACGGTAGTGTCGGCCACCACGCCAGTCGTGGTGACTCTGGCCTACCGCGACCATCAGGGCGACCTGGGTTGGAACGACCCCGACGTGCACGCCCTCGAGGTGCAGGACGACCGGTTAGATGCCCCCGACACCTACCACATCCCACCGCTCACGCCCGATGGAATGGAACTGGACATCGACGGCACATTCGTGGTGAACCTTCCGCCCCTGTTCCTGCTGGGCAATGGTGGCGATGAACCCACCCGGCTTACCTTCCGTATCACCGACCGCGCGGGCCACGTGTCCAATGCCGTTGTTAGCCCGGTCATCCTGATCACCGACACCCTGTGATATCCGGCCTACGGTTTCTCCTCGGGATCTGGAGCGCGATGTTGCTGCTCTGCCCGGCTTCTGTCCTCGGACAGGACGCCTATGCCATGGCGGACACGCTCGTCACCGACTGTTTTGGAGAACTGACCGATTCAGGGGGAGAAGACGACCCCTACGGCAACAATGAATTCTTGACGTTCACCGTCGATGCGGGCAGCCCACTGGAGGTGTTCTTCCTCGCGCCAGTGGACATTGAGCCCGCTGCACCGGGTTCTGGCCAGCCGTTCGACTACCTCATCCTCTTCGACGGACCCGATGCGCTGTCCCCGGTGTTGGATACGCTCTACGGCAACCTCCCCTCGCCGCCCACCTACACCACCAGTGGCCCCTTGACCGTGCGCTTCGTCTCAGACGCCAGTGCCCAGCCCCAGGGGTTCCACCTCGGGTGGAGCGCCAATCCGCCGCCGCCCATTCCCCCCGACCTTAACCTCGACCCCCTCGGTGGCTGCCCCCATGGTGCCATGGAACTCGGCTTGTCCGAGCCGGTGGAGTGCGCACTGGTGGAATGGAGCTCTATCGCACTGACTGGCGAAGGCGGCAGCTCATGGACTGTGGATGTCGGCGCCTCCGAAACCTTGTGTCCCGGCACTTCCACCGACGTGTTGATCTTGCCGCTGACCGACCCCATCGACGGCAACTGCACCTTCACCCTGTCTCTCACCCTTGGTGTGCGCGACGCTTGCGACTCGGTGTGGTGGTTTCCCTTGACCGTCGACGGCGTCACCACTTCTTGCCCGGCGGATCCGTTGATCACTGCAGATGTGGACACGGTCTGTGTGGGGGGATGCGCCATGCTCGAGGCAGAAGCCCGGGGATGCGGCCCGACCACCTTGTCCTGGACAGGCTCAGATGGCAGCAGTTTCGCAAGTGCAGGCCCCTGGACCGTCTGTCCGACGGCCACCACCACCTACACCGCCCAGGCCCTCGAAACGGAGACCGGGATGTCCGGGAGTACATCCGTGACCGTGGTGGTGCTCGACCTCGGTGCCACCGTGCCCGACACCACCATTTGTCCCGGCGAGACGCTGTTGCTCTCGTCTGGAACCGTGGCCGGGAGCTGGGCCGGGCCGGGCGTCTTGAACACCTTGCCTTGGACGTTTGATCCGGACTCCAGCGGCCCCGGAATGCACACCTTGACCTTCTACGCCAATGGGACGGCTGCCTGTGCTTCCGAAACCGAGGTCGACGTGGTGGACTTCCAAGTCTCCGGCGCCGTGGCCACCTGCCCGGATGCCGCCCCGTTCGTGCCGTCCACCTCCCCGCTGGGCGGGACGTGGAGTGGCGCCGGCTTCACCGGCAACACTTTTGACCCGGCTGTGGTCGCCGACGCCGACGGAGAAGCAGTGGTGATGGCCACCTACATCGCAGCCGGATGCACGGCCACCACCACCTTCAACATCCAGCCCCCAGCTCCACCTCTTCTCCTCGGCGATGTCTGCCAATCCGAGCCGGATGTCCCCCTTCCCTTCAATCCACCCGGCGGCTGGTGGAGCGGGGCGGGACTCTCCAATGCCGGCAACAGCGTCGTACCGGACGACACGCCTGCAGGGGCGATTTCACTGACTTACAACATGATCGGGTGCAATGGCAGCGCCACCGGCAACTTGCTCCCAATCCAAGCGGGACCGACCTCGACGAGCTGTCCTGAACAGGAGGCCTTCGTCCCCTTCCNCGGGTTCTTCCCTCCTGGCGGCAGTTGGAGCGGACCGGGCATTCTGCCGACCGAGGAGGAGAGCGGCCTCTACGACCCAGGCCTCCTCGCCGACGGACAATGGGCACCACTGGTCTACCTCGCCCCAAACGGGTGCACCGACACATTGAGGATGTTCAACCGGCAAACCGCCGTGGACCCGTCGGTGATGCACGTGTGCCGCGGCGAGGACCGCAATGTGCTGGACCAGGACGAAGTCGGGGCCAGTCCGTGGTGCGGCACTTGGACCGCTTTGGATGCCGGGTCGGCCACCCCTGTGGGTGGGTGTGAATGGGAACTTTGGACCTCGTCCCTGCCCATCGGCACCTCGCGGATCACCTATTCGGCCAACACCTGCACCGATACCCTGTCCATCGTCGTGCACCCGGACTCCCTAGGCCTGTTGCCATGGAGCGCCTGCCTAGGCGATGGTCCGTTGGACCTTCCGGCCATCCCCCAAGGTGGGCTCTGGAGCGGCGGTGGGGTCACTGAACCAGCCGCGACCAGCGCACCGTGGAGCTGGAGTCCTGACGTCGCGGGCACAGGGACGCACACGGTGGTCTGGACCAGTCCAGCCGGCTGTGCCGACACCGTCACCGCGGAAGTGGAGTCCCCACCGACGTGGTCCTCCCCTTTGGATTCCGTGCTGTGCTTCAACACCGACCCCTTGTCCATTCCTGCACCAGATATCCCCGGCATCCACAACGAGCCCGCCTCGGAATCTTGGAGTTGGGGGGGCACGCCTTGGATCAGCGACACAACATCCGCAGCCTTGGGGAGCGGCGTCCTCACCGCCTCCGTCCAATGGTCTGCTGCGGCCTGTGCCGTCGACACGTCGTGGTCAGTGACAATCCTGCCCGCACTTCAAGTGACCCTCACGGCCACCGACGTAACCCTGTGTGCCGAATCGGCCACCCCGGCCACAGCCGTAGCTTCTGGCGGTTTGGGCCAGGGGCCCGGCATGGAAATCATCTGGTCTGATGGAGGATTGCCCCTGCTCGAGCGCACCCTGCAGCCGGACAGCTCCGGATGGTGGTCGGTAACCGTGGAAGACGGATGCTCGAGTCCGGCTTCCGACAGCATCTTCCTCACCGTGCTGCCTCCATTTGACCGAGAAGTGGTTTTCGGAGAGCTCGCCTGCCACGGCGACAGCACATCGCTGCTGTTGGACGCCACAGAGCCCTTGGGCTCGCTGCATGTGGTCGAAGGAGATTCCCTCGGCGCTGGGCCCCACCTGCTCGAGGCCGTGGCAGGCCAAGCGCTGGCCTGGACGCTGGTGGACCCCGTCGAAGGGTGCACCGCCGACACCACATTGCTCGTCCCGGGCCATCCGCCCCTGTCCGCGGCGTTCTCGGTGAGTCCGGCGCTGGACTGCATTCCCTGGGATGCGCAGCCGGTCGGTCTGATCGACCTGTCTTCGGGCGCCGAATCCGGCCAATGGCAGTGGACCCCACTCCAAACCAACGACAACGTGTCAGCAGCCGATTCCATCGCTTGGTCAGCGGGGACCAATCCCAGCTTGACTTTGCCGGCTTCGGGCACCTGGTCCGTCCAATTCACCGTGGTCCAGAACGCCGGCTGCACAGACACCGTTTTGCAGACACTCTGCATCCTACCGCCCACAAGCATCTGGCTGCCCGACGCCTTCTCCCCCAACGGAGACGGGACCAATGATTGGCTGCGGCCGCGCGGCAGCGGCATCGCCCGGTGGACCATGACCGTCCACGACCGGTGGGGCAGACGCTTGTGGGAAGGCGGACAGCAAGACCTTCCGTCAGGAACCGCCCTGCCCCCCGGCACCGATAGCGGATTCCCCGTAGGTTGGGATGGCGCTGGCGCGCCGACCGGGGTCTACGCCATTTCCGTGGAAGCCACCACCGATGGAGGCACGCCCATTTCCGTTCAACACCCCGTTCGACTCGTGCGATGAGAAAACTCCACCCTCTTCCACTGCTGGGTGCGCTGGCGCTCCTGGCCTTCCGCCCGGCCACAACAGCCGGTCAGGAGGCGGTGGCGCCGTGGGCCAGCGGGCTGCCCGGACTGGAGCACCCCGCCGCCTGGGGACTGGGATCGGGGCGGGTAGCTGCAGGCGTGCAACATGCCGAGCGCTGGACCCAAGGCCGCGATGCCTTCCACACCCAATGGGTGGGCTGCGGTTGGCGAATGGGCAACGCACCACAGGCACGACGCGGAGCCCGTTGGACCTTGGGCTGGAGCTCCATGCTCGACCGCCAGGCTTCGGGGTGGACAGAAGGCCGCCACCTCATCGAAGGCGCCGTCCAGATTCCCCTCGACAAGGGCTGGAATGGCGCAGCGGGCTTGGGGGTTGGATTGGCCCACTGGACCCTGGATGGCCGGGAATGGTCCTGGGATGCCCAATATGGACCGGCCGGATACAATCCGGGCGCCCCCACAGGCGAACCCGACGGACTGACCTCGGGCGGCTCGTGGAATCCAGAAGTGACCGCCGGTGTGGCCGCCGAGCGGCCTGCAAGGCGCGGCAATGCAGCACCGTCCCTCAAAGCCGCCGCCACCCTTCACCATGCCCTGCGGCCCATTCAACCCCACTTCTTCCCCATCGCAGCAGACACCACGTCCAGACGGCTGTCCTGGTGGGTGGAAAGCGAAGGCAAAATGGGCCGCGAAACGCTCACGTGGCGGGCATGGCACCGAGGCAGCCTGCAAGGAGCGGCCGCGTGGACCGAAATCGGAGGCAGCATCGGCCGGACTTTTGGAAGCGCCTCCCGCTACACCCGGGATGCCCAGAGCCACGACGTGCACATCGGATTACTCTTTCGATCGGACGGCATTCTGCGCCTGCCTGTGACGTGGCGGCACGGCGGCATCACCTGCTGGATTGCACCGGGCCTTCCGACGGGACACCGCTCCCCGGCCGCCACCGGTTGGGCCGCCGCCATCGCCTGGTCACCAGTGCGGGATGGGGTCACGCCCCTTGCGTCCCGTTGACCTGCATCGCACTCCCTTGACCGGCCCCTGCCCCCAACAAGAAGGGCGCCCCCCAAAGGAGGCGCCCCGTGAAGCATGGCAGCAATTTGGTTTTGGTCATTCCGCCCCACATTCTTGGTTGAAGAGCAGCAGCAGGTCCAGAAGGTCCTGAATGCCTACGCTTCCATTGAAGTCGAAGTCCCAGCAGATCGGCGCCACACAGGTGCCGTCATCGAGGTTGGCCAGAGGCTGGTAATTCTGCATGGCCGGATCCGTGCAACCAGTCCAGAGGCAAGAGCCATCCTCCACGGTTGCGCCGGGATCGTAGTTGATTGCATTGGGATAGGTACACCCTTGGTCTCCACAGTCGGCACCCGGCAGGTCACAAGCGTCCACGCCGAGGTCCTCGAGGGAAATGGGATTCAAGATGCCACATCCACCCCCGTCGGTGTTATAGAACACCAGCAGGTCCGTAATCTCGTGGGCACCGATGGAACCGTCCTCGTTGGAGTCGGGGCAAGGCGGCGCATCGGTACAGCCTCCGTCGTCCACCGTGGCATAGGTCGTGTAGTTGCGGTAGAAGTCCACCGTGCAACCGGAGAATTGGCAGGAGCCATCATCGCCCAGTGCGAAAGGATCGTAGTTGATCGCCGTGGGGTAAGTGCATCCCGGAGCTGCGCCGCAGGAGCCATCGTCATAGAGGGCGTCCGGGTCGTAGTTGACGTCCGACGGATTCGTGCACCCGCAGAGGGACACGAGAACGTCCTCCATACCGGCCGAGGAAAAGCTGACCGTAGGACGGATGTCCTGGCTCGGGTCTCCGCCGAGGAAAAGCTGGAAGTTGACCGTTCCGCTGACTTCACCGTCCGTGGTGAACTGGCCGATGAGCACTTCCAAGTCCTCTCCTGCCACGCCGTTGGTGACGTCATTGGTCACAAACCACGCTCCTCCGGTCTGATCGTTGATCTCGATGTTAGAGCCGGTGGCGAAATCCGCAAGCCAATTCTGGCCGGAGCTGTTTACAGCGGAGGTTTCTCCTTGGCCTAAGGCGCTGTTGGGCACCTGATCGAGGCCGAGCGTCACCCAGCTGTCGTATTCAAGCGACGGAACCACCCCAAAGAGCAACGGGTTGATGGCCGTGCCGTAGTTGGACCCAATCGGGTCTTGGAACCAAGACGTCGTCGTGCTGACGTTGAGCGGAAGCTCGGCATTTCCGAAGACGCTGGACAGCTTGTCTGCCTCGTCCTGCACGGTGATGTACAGGCGGTAGGTGGACATGCCCGTGAGGTCGCCTGTGGTGTGCTCCACGATTCGGACCACCTTGGCACCATACCCGGCACTGTCGCTGTCGAAGGTGAGGATACTCGGACCCGCCACCAATTCCGGCTCATAGCAGGAGCAGTACTCACAGCTGCCGTCGTCCTCCGTTGCGACCGGGTTGTAATTGCACGCCGCCATATCGTTGCAGCCCGCCACTTCGTCCTCGTCACACACCCCGTCGCCATCGGCATCGTTGATGCAGGCGCCGAAGCAGTCGACCAAGTCACTGCCATAGATGTCCGAGGCATAGATACAGCTGCCATCGTCGGTGTTGTAACCGCCGCTGTAGTTGCATGCCTGCGGATCAGTGCAACCGAAGGA
>NYTZ01000078.1 GCA_002683735.1 Flavobacteriales bacterium | reverse complement strand
GACTGTGACGGGAACTGTTTGAACGATGCCGATCTCGATGGCATCTGTGACGAGGACGAAGTGAACGGCTGTACCGACGAGTTCGCTTGCAACTACGACGACTCCGCAACGGAGGACAACGGCTCCTGTACCTACGCCGATCCGGGATTGGACTGCGACGGGAACTGCTTGGCGGATGCCGACGGAGATGGAATCTGTGATGGAAACGAAATCGCCGGCTGCACGGACCAGACTGCCTGCAACTTCGATGCTTCCGCCACCGACGATGACGCGTCCTGCACGTATGCCGACCCGGGCTATGATTGTGCCGGAAACTGCTTGTCCGACAGCGATGGAGACGGCATTTGTGATGCCTTCGACCCCTGCGACAATCCCGACCTAGAACCCACCGTGCTCCCGTTGGTGCCTGCCACGCTTGTGGCCACAGTGAGCCTCAACGGAGAACCCGTCACGGGTCTCACCGTCATTGCCTCCGTGGACGGAGAAACGGTGGGTGTGGATGAAGCCTTCGACTTTGAGGGCCTCTCCTGGATCAGCATGAGTCTCTATGTAGAGACCGGTGACGAAGTGGAATTTCAGCTGTTCGATGCCGCTGAATGCGAACTCTACGAATTGGACCTGACGCTGACGGTGGAGACCGAAGGCGAAGAACTCGGCACGTTCACCGATCCGGGTGATCTGCCCTTCCTCGACGACGACGCCGTTCTCGGTTGCACGGATGCCGAAGCCTGCAACTACGATGACGAAGCCAACGTCGACGACGACTCCTGCACCTACCCGGATGCCGGACTCGACTGTGACGGGAACTGTTTGAACGATGCCGATCTCGATGGCATCTGTGACGAGGACGAAGTGAACGGCTGCGACGATGACACAGCCTGCAACTACGACGACAACGCCACCGACAACGACGGCTCCTGCACCTATCCCGATGCCGGCCTGGATTGCGACGGCAACTGCCTGAACGATGCCGACCAAGACGGAATTTGTGACGAGGACGAGACCACGGGCTGCACGGATGCCGAAGCCTGCAACTTCAGCGCCAACGCCACCGACAGCGATCCCAGCCTTTGCATCTACCCCGAGGAATTCCTCGATTGCAACGGCAACTGCCTCAACGACACCGACGGCGATGGAATTTGCAACGAAAACGAAGTGGCCGGCTGTTCCGACGCTGCCGCGTGCAACTTCGATGCGAATGCCACGGACGAAGACGGCTCCTGCACCTATGCAGACCCCGGCCTGGATTGCAATGGCAACTGCTTGGCGGATGCCGATGGAGATGGCATCTGTGATGGCGATGAGATCGCTGGATGCCAGGACATGACCGCCTGCAACTTCAATGAGGAGGCCACAGACGAAGACGGGTCCTGCACCTACGCCGATGCCGGATACGATTGCGCAGGCAACTGCCTCGCCGATGAAGACGGTGACGGCATCTGCGACGAATTCGACCCGTGCAATGAGCCGAACACAACGCCCGTGGTGTCTCCGCTGATTCCGGTGCAGATCACGGCCATCGTGACCTTGGACGACCAACCCGCCATCGGGTACACGGTCATTGCCACGGTGAATGGCGTCACGGTCGGCTCTGGTGTGACCTTCAGCTATGTGGGCCAAAGCTGGGTGACCTTCAACGCTTACGCCGGAGAGGGTGACGACATTTCACTCTCCCTCTTCGATGGTGCCGCCTGTGCCCTGTACGACCTCGGATATGAGATCGAAGTGGGCGATGAAGGTGAGGAATTGGGGTCCTTCGAGGACCCGGAGACCTTCCCCTTCTACGTGGGAGAATTGATTGAGGGTTGCCAAGACGAAGCGGCCTGCAACTACAACCCGGACGCCAACCTGCCCGGCTTGTGTGAGTATCCGATTGACGTCTTCGGCGTGGACTACTACAACTGCGATGGATCCTGTGTCAATGATGCCAACAACAACGGCATCTGTGACGAGGATGAAGTGCTGGGCTGCACCGAACTGGGGGCCTGCAACTACAATGGCGCAGCCAATGTCGAGGACGGCAGCTGCGTCTACCCTATCGACCTTTACGGCCTCGACTATGTCGATTGTGGTGGTGCTTGCCTCAATGATGCAGACAGCAATGGCATCTGTGACGAGGTGCAGCTCGACGGCTGTACCGACATCGCGGCGTGCAACTACGACAGCTCCGCCAATACCGATGACGGCTCCTGTGACTTCACAAGCTGTGCCGGTTGTACTGACCCCATGTTCTGCAACTACGATGCGGATGCCACCCTGGACGATGGCAGCTGCCTTGAGTTGGACGAGTGTGGCGTTTGCGGCGGCGATGGCATCGCCACTGGAGCCTGCGACTGTGACGGCAACGTCGAGGATGCCCTCGGCATTTGCGGTGGCGACTGTGCTGCTGACGAGGACGGCGACGGCCTCTGCGACGACGAGGACGACTGCGTCGGCATTCTAGATGAGTGCGGCGTCTGCAACGGCCCCGGCGTGGAAGAAGGGTACGATTGCGACGGAAGCTGCCTCGAAGACGAGGACAACGATGGCATCTGCGACTTCGAAGATCCCTGTCTCGAGCCCGACACCACGGTCACCGTGCTTCCTTTGATTCCCACCGGCCTCATCGCTCAGGTGTACCTCGACGGTGCTGCCATCTTTGATGCCACCGTCATCGCCCAGGTCGATGGCAACACTGTCGGCATCGCCGAAACCTTCGAATACGAGGGCGGCAGCTATATCAACATGAGCATCTACGCCGAAGCCGGCGACGAGATCTCCTTCATCCTCTGGGATGCGGAGACCTGCTTCCAGATTGGCCTTGGATTCACCCTCACGGCCACGGAAGAAGGCGGAGACCTCGGCACGTTTGACGATCAGGAAGACCTGCCGTTCGGCGATGGGGACGGCATTGAAGGCTGCCTCGACGAAGCAGCCTGCAACTACAACGAACTGGCCACCGTCCAGGCCGTAACCTGTGTGTATCCCGAGCAATTCTGTGGTGCTGACTACTACGACTGCGATTGCGAATGCTTGACCGACGCAGACAACGATGGCATCTGCGACGAGGAGGAAGTGCCCGGATGCGGGGACCCACTCGCCTGCAACTACAACGCCGACGCCACCGACTTCCTCGACGCGCTCTGCACCTACCCGGCCAGCGACGATGTCGACTGTGACGGTGTTTGCTTGAACGATGCCGATGGAGACGGGGTGTGTGATGAGGAGGAAATCCTCGGTTGCACCGACGACTTCGCTTGCAACTACAACGCCGACGCCACGGAAGAAGACGGCAGCTGCACCTACCCAGAGCCCGGATTTGACTGCAATGGCAACCCACTGCTGCTGGACGATTGCGACCCCGACTGCTTCGTGATCGACGATGCACTGGACAGCTACACGGTCCAATGTGAGGAAGACCTGCTCGCCATCGAGTGCGTGGAGAGTCCCACCGTCTACAACGGTTGTACCGGCGATGAGACCGTGGCCACGTCCTGTGTCTCCCTCCCGACGACAAGCTCTCACAACACTGGCATCGCCACCACGGCGATGGGCGTTGGCCCCGATGGCGCCATCCGGGTCTACGGCCTGCAAATGCAAGGTGTCGCCGCATCCGACTACTTCATCGAAGCCGGAGAAGGCCTCGCGTTCTCCCAATACGACAACGGCACCGCTGTTCTCGAGGGTGAAGTCGCCAACAACGTCAACCCCGACCAACGCTTCCAAGTCTACCTCGTGTTCGAGGATGGCATGAGCGGCGCGGAGTGGGGCGACCTCGGCAAAGGATACAAATACATCTACACCTGCGACAGCATCCCGACGGACGACTGGGAGATCTATACCCTCAAGAACGATCAGAGCTACCTCGAAGGTCTTGGAGACTTTGAAGGCAGCTTGCTGACCCTCAACCACGCTCCCGTCAACGAGCACTTCGGTTTCCAGGTCGGCCTTGCAGCCAACGACCACAATTGCAACTACGGCCTTGGAGGTTGGTTTGCTTGGGAAGGCACCATCGGTGGCATCCCCGTCTTCGGCGCCTTGGGTGACGTCATTGTCGACCTTGAGATGTCCTCCGAAAACGTCGAGCTCGACGAGATGTGCGTGACCAACGTCTACACCTTCATCGACCCGGTTTGTGGTGCCTTCAACGTGGAGCAGGAAATCTGCCGCTTTGACACCATCGCTCCGATCTTCCCGGATTGCCCGGAGGAGACCACGATTTCGTGCCTCGCCGACTTGCCGACGCCGGCCACAATGGTGGCCGTTGACAACTGCAACGACCCGAACAGTCCCATTGTGACCTTGCTAGACGATGAAATCATCGAGCAGAGCGGCACGGGATGCTACACCGTGTCTCGGACCTGGCAGGCCGAAGACCTGTTTGGCAACATCGGGGTCTGCACCCAGCTCATCCATGTGGTGGACACGGTGGCCCCCAGCATCGAATTGACCCTTCCCGGCGACCTGACGGTGTCCGTGGATGGTGACTGCCTGGCCCAGACCGGCGTCGACATGACCGGCACGGCCAGCGCCACGTACGAAGACGCCTGTGGCCTCGCCGAAGGCAGCATCATGCATGAAGACGTGGTGGTGGACTTCATCAGCGATGGCTGCTACACGATCGAGCGGATTTGGACGGCCACGGCCGAGGACGATTGCGGCAACATCGGCACCGCTTCCGGTGTCCAAATCATCCAGGTGGCCGATGGAATTGCTCCGGCCATCACCCTGAGCAACGTCCAGGAATCCGTCGCNTGCGACATGTGGAGCTGCGACCTCGACATGCTCGTGGACCTTGGCTTCGTCAGCTGGAACGACAACTGTGGCATTGACACCGCATTCGTCGCCTGCGCCCCCGCCTCCGGTGGCTGTGTGGACCTNGCCCCGACCTGGGACCTCGAGTACACTGTCATCGATGCCTGCGGCAACACCAGCACCGCCTCCCAATTCATCCTGATGGTGGATACGGTGGCCCCGACCATCGAGATTGTCTGCCCCGCGGATGTTGTGGTGGAACTGGATGCCGACTGCATTGGAGAGCTGGACCCGAGCCAAAGTGGTGAAGTCAGCATCACCAGCACGGACAACTGCGACGCAAGCCCGACGCTCAGCTACACCATCGAGGACAGCGCACCCGAGTACACNTGTGCCGACGGTGTNGGAACGTACGTCATCACACGCACNTTCTACGCAGTGTCCACGGACCACTGTGGCAACACGGCCGAGGACAGCTGCACCCAAGTGCTGACCGTCCAGGACGTCACCGCACCTGTGATTTCCCTCCTCGAATGCCCGGAGGATGTGACCCTCACCCTGGACGCCGACTGCATGGCGGATACGGGAGTGGAAGCCCTCGGCATGCCCACCGTGGAGGCCCAGGACGGATGCGATGCTGCACCGGCCATTGAGGTTTTCTACCTGGATGGCCCCGTCATCTCCCTCTGCGATGATTCCGATGGCAGTGCAGACGGCAGCTACAGCTTCGAGCGGGTCTTCTACGCTTATGCGACGGATGTCTGCGGCAACGTGGGCGATACGGCCATGTGCGTGCAGACCATCACGGCCGCTGATCAGACCGCTCCGGTCTTTGGCGACTTCCCGCCATACGAGCCGGTTTCCTGCGAATTGCTCACCGACCCCCTCGACCCCACACAGGTGCCGCTGGATGTCTTCGACAACTGCGATTCCGACCTGGAACTCTCTATCGAGGCTTGGCCGTTGAGCGGGTCCTGCCCCGGCAGCTGGATGCGCGTCTGGACCGCCACCGACGACTGCGGCAACGTGGCCATGGCGGAGCAATACCTTGCCCTGTTCGACAACACCGACCCGGTCATCACGTGCCCGGCTGACACCATCCTCGTGCTCGATCAAGACATCGCGGACGACACGACGACAACCGCATTGGGCATGGCCGAAGCCATGGACAACTGCAGCGCTTGGTCTGACATTGACATCGTGTACACGGACGGCAACTTCAGCATCGATTGCGAGGGCGACGACGACCAGCCCGAAGGCACCATGACCTTCATCCGGACGTTCACCGCCTCCGACTTCTGCGACAACACGGCTTCCTGTAGCCAGACAATCACCTTGATCGACACGCTTGGACCGATGGTCTCCGTGGAAGACGTGACCGTGTCCTGCCTCGATTACGATGCCGCGACGAGCTTCGGCGCGTTCACCGCAGAGGACAACTTCGACACCGAGGTGGCCCACACCTGGGCGGAAGACAGTGTCTACGCTCAGCTTTGCGCGGGCAGCTTCACGGTGGCCCGCACTTGGACCTTCGTCGACGACTGTGGCAACGAGACCCAAGCCCAACAGACCATCACGGTAGTGGACGAGACGGCCCCCATCGTCACGGCAGGTGAACTCAATGTCTCCATTTCATGTGAGGATTACAGCGACGCGAACACCGACGAGAACGTCTTCATCGAAGTGATGGACGAGTGCGGAAGCGAGGTGAGCATCACCTTCTTCGACACGCCGTTCAGCGGCGGTTGCGTGCAGCCCGTGGGCATGTACATGCGCACCTACACCTTCGAAGACGACTGCGGAAACGCCAACATGTTCGAGCAGATCATCGAGCTCTTCGATGAGACCCCGCCGACCATCGAGCTGGCCTGCCCGGCTGACACCGTGGTCTCCGCAGATGAGGCTTGCGCCGCCGATCTGTCCATCGAGGCCCTTGGCTTCGTGATGGCCTCGGCCACCGACAACTGCGGCGGAGAACCGTTGCTCGACATCACCTGGCAGGACCACGACACGGTGGAAACCTGCGCCGGCTCCTTCAGCTTCGAGCGGACCTTCACGGTCATCGCCACCGACAACTGTGGCAACGTNTCCGAAGCCTCCTGCACCCAGAACATTGGCCAGGAAGACATCACGGCTCCGGAATTCCAAGATCCGCTTCCGCAGGACGTGACCGTGCCGTGCTTCGACATCCCAGCCGTGGCGGACATCACTGCCCTAGATGGGTGTGACGACGCTCCGATGGTGACCTTCTCCGAAGAGATTCTTGGCCTCAACGAATGCCCGGGTACGCAGACGTTGGTCCGCACCTGGACGGCCATGGATGCTTGCGGCAACAGCAGCAGCCACAGCCAAACCATTCAGGTCACAGACGAATTCGCTCCGGAGTGGGTGGGCGCCCTGCCGGGCGACACGACCGTCTCATGTGACGCCATTCCCGCAGCAGCTGTGCTGACCGCCACCGACAACTGCGATGACAACCTCGAGGTCATGTACGCGGAGAATGCCATGGACGGTGACTGTGCTCAGGAACAAACGATCGTCCGGACCTGGAGCACAATCGATTGTGCCGGCAACCAGATCATGCACATGCAAACGATCAGTGTGGTCGACACCGTGGCTCCGGTCATCGAAGGCCCGATTCAAGTGGAGATGCCTTGCGACGAGTGGGGTGTCGACACGCTCTTCGCGACCGTCAGCGACAATTGTGATGCCGCGGTGGAACTCGCCATCCTGTCGGACAACGAGTTCAACGGCTCTTGCGCCGGAAGCTACCTCCGCACGTATGTGGCCACGGATGCCTGCGGCAACAGCGACACCTTGATCCAGACGATCAACCTGGTGGACACGGAGGCTCCTGTCTTCACCTTTATCCCCCAGGATACGACCCTGTCTTGCGACCACGACTACACGGTGGGAAGCCTCGGTGCTGCTGAAGCCATCGACAACTGTGACAGCGAAGTGGAGATCAGCTACACGGACTCCATCACCTTGATCAACGACTGTCCCGGCACGGCTGAAGTCGTCCGCATCTGGACCGCCTTGGACGAGTGCGGCAACAACAAGACGGTCGAGCAGACCATCGTGTTGATCGACCAGGTGGCGCCGATGTTCAACGAGTCCCTGCCTGCCGACATGACAGTGACCTGCGATGCAGTGCCGAATGCGGATGGCCTCACGGCGACCGACAACTGTGACCCCGACGTCATGGTGATGTTCGAGGAAGTGATGTCCGACGACGATGCCTGCCCGCACAACTACACGCTGACCCGAACATGGAGCGTGGCCGACTGCGCTGGAAACGAAGAAAGCCATGTCCAGACCATCACGGTGGTCGACACGGCAGCTCCAGCCTTCCTCAGCGGTCCTGCCGACATGACGGTGTCCTGTGATGCTGTTCCGGCCCCGGCCGACCTGTTCGAGCTGCAAGCCACGGACAACTGCGACGATGCGCTCAACTACGGTTACCTCGGAGAAACCTTCGAAGGTGGAGACTGCGACGACGGCTACCAGCTGACCCGCGAATGGTCCGTGACCGACTGCGCCGGCAATGCCAGCACCTGGACCCAGGTCATCACAGTGATCGACACCCTGGCTCCCGAGCTCAACATCACGTTCGCCGGCGGCTTGGCCGCGCATGACACCACTGTGTCCTGCATGGAGGACGCTCCGATGCTCGAAGCCACGAGCATTGACGCTTGTGACGAGTCCCCCTTCCTGCAGGCCTTGGTCGACACGACCTATCTAGACGATTGTGGCAACGCCACCATCAACTACAACTACATGACGGCGGACGACTGTGGCAACGTGGCCGAGGCCAGCATCGTCATCACGGTGTTGGACGAGCAAGCGCCCACTTGGGTGGATGTGTGCGGCATCGGTGACGGCGAAGTAGTGGAGGTCTGTGCAGAAGACTACACCGGTGGCATCCTGCTCCCGGAGACCGCTCCTTGTGATGTCATGGCCCTGGACAACTGTGGCGGGGATGTGAGCCTCGAGCTGGAGACCACCTCCATCGGCGAGTACGCCCCGAATGACAGTGTGGTCCAGTACTGCACCACGGAGACGCCCGCTGCCTTCGACGAGGGCGAGACCTGCAACGGCTACGAGACCCATGCCGTCCGCATGTTCAACTTCATCGGCGGAGAATTCTACTCCACGATGGAGACCGGTTTGGTGAGCCAGCTGCCCAATGGCGATTGGCTGATCGAAGAGACGGTGGTCGACAACAGCAACCCGAACGCGGGTTGGCACGTGGCCTTCACGCTGTCGGATGGCATGGACTACGAGACCTGGTCCGACCAGGACTTCCCGACCAGCTACAAGATGGATTGCGACCAACTCATGGACGACCACGAGAACTGGGCCTACTGGTTCCTCTCCTCCGGCACAATGACGGGTTGGGGCGATTATGACGGAAGCTTCCTGTCCTGCACGCACCAGCCGGCCAACCAGTACTACCGTTTCCAGGTGGGACTCGGTGCCAACAACATGAACGAGCACTATGGCTACAGCGGTTGGTTCGTGTTCTCCGGAATGCACCAGAACACTCCGGTGATGGGGTCGGGAGACTTCTTCGGCGACCTTGACTGCACGCTTCCGTACCAGATCGAGTACGACTACACGGCCACGGATTGCAGTGCCAATGCGGCTGAGTTCAGCTACACCGTGAATGTCATCGGCGAGGTCTGCGACCCAGATGGCGTGGAGACCGGACTTGTGGATGACGGAACCCCGTCTGCCGCTTCCGACATGATGGCCAGCATGAATGCCGCCGAGGCGCGCGGACCCATCCAGGTCTCGCACGTGGTGCCGAACCCGACTCAGGACTTTGCACAAATCGGATTCAACGTCCTCCAAGCCATGCGGATTGAAGTGGCCCTGCACGACGCTTCCGGCATGCTCATTGCGAACCTGTACAACGGTCAGGTCGACAAGGGCCAAAGCTACACGCTCGACATCCCAGCCAGCACGTTGGAGAGCGGTGTATACCAAATCCGCATCAGCTCTCGCGAGGCCAGTATTGTCAAGCAATTCATGGTCACGGAATGATCCAATCGATCCATTGACAAATCAGGGAACCCTCATCTCTTGCGAGGTGGGGGTTCCTCCTTTTCAGGCCGCGGGCAACCCTTCCAAGCCCCGAAAACTTCCCCTTTAGAACAATCCTGCCGTCCCTTAATTTTCTCATTATGAACCGTTTCCTCTCCCACCTCCTGAAAAGCAGTGTCCTTCTGACTCTGCTGGTCGGATTCAACAGCGCCCAAGCCCAATGGCCCTACAACCCCAATGCAGACGGGGACGACAACATCGGAGCGGCAGACATCCTAGAAATCCTCGGCCTCTTCGGCAGTACATGGGAAGACAATGGCGTGCTCGGCATTGCCAGCGGAGGAACCGGGGCCGAGTCTGCGGATTCTGCCCGTGTGGCGTTGGGATTGAGCTTCATTTCGGACTCCACCACGACGCAGGGCATCAACACCTATGTCTGGACCTGGGTCGAAGATGACTTCCGCGTAACGGGACAGATGGCCCAAGGCCGCGACGTCACCGCACCGGGCTCCTATGCCTCTGCCCTGGGCGATGGCAGCGACGCCATCGGCAATTACAGCCACGCCGTCAACCGGAATACCACCGCCACCGGAACCTGCTCCAGCGCCATGGGGGAGGGTACGGAAGCGACGGGAACCGCCTCCCATGCGCAGGGCATGTTTACTGATGCCACCGCCACCACGGCCCATGCCGAGGGCTACAACACGAAGGCCCAAGCCAACTACGCCCACAGTGAGGGCTACGGCACCGTGGCCAACAACACCGCGGCCCATGCCGAAGGCTACAACACCACCGCCTCCGGATTCTTCAGCCACGCCTCCAACCGCAACACCGTCGCCAGCGCCACCTGTGCTCACGCGGTCGGCGAAGGCACCCAGGCCACGGCGGATGCCTCAGCCAGCGAGGGCTTCTACACGGTGGCTTCCGGGTTTGCCGGCCATGCAGAAGGTTATGAAACCACAGCCAGCGCCTTTGCCGCCAGTGCCGGGGGGTATTACACGATTGCGGACCAGGCCTACCAGACCGCCGTCGGCAAGTACAATGTTGCCGATCAAGCCGGCGTCCTGTTCGCGGTCGGCAATGGAGACGATGTCGACAACCGCTCCGATGCCTTGCAGATCAAGGAAGACGGCTCCGCGGTCCTGGCCGGAGACCTTCAATTCGGAGGGGTCAGCCTTGAAGACACCCTGTCTGCCCTCAACAGCCGCATCACCGCCCTCGAAGAGGCCATCGAAACGCTGATACTCGAACTGAACGGCCCCGCTAACGAATAAAGTGGCCCTTTGGCCCTGGCCTTGTGGTCGGGTAAACCGCTTTGTTTAATTTCGCGGTCCATTCTTCGCGGAATTCCCCATGGTGTAATGGCAACACTACTGATTTTGGTTCAGTCATTCTAGGTTCGAGTCCTAGTGGGGAAACCACGAAGTGCAAGGCGAAAGTCAATGCAACCGCACGGAGACCGGCACATTCAGTGACCGGTCTTTTTCTTTTCATGCCGACCTTGTCCAGCGATGGACGACATCCTGAATCTCATCGGCGGGGCGCATGTCCCCGCACAATCCGGAACGTGGCTCGACAACGTGGAGCCCGCAACAGGGGCCGTGTACGGGCGCATCCCCCGATCTGGAGAGGCCGACGTGGAAGCCGCCGTGGAAGCCGCACGGGCTGCTTTCCCCGCCTGGCGCGCCTGGGCACCTGCAGAACGCCGAGCTGTTCTGTCCCGTTTGGCGGACAAGGTGGCGGAGCATGCTGACGTCCTTGCTGCTGCGGAATCCAAGGACAATGGGAAACCCATCTCCCTCGCCGCTGTAGTGGACATTCCCCGGGCCGAGCAGAACCTGAGGTTTTATGCCTCCGCTGCCGAGCAATTCGCGAGCGAGAGCCACACCATGGGCGACGGCACGGTCAACTACACACTGCGCAAGCCGCTGGGCGTTGTGGGGTGCATCAGCCCTTGGAACCTGCCCCTGTACCTCTTCACCTGGAAGATTGCCCCTGCCCTCGCCAGCGGAAACTGTGTGGTCGCCAAGCCCAGTGAAGTCACCCCGATGACCGCCTTCATGCTGGGCCAATGGGCCAAGGAGGCCGGCCTGCCCGATGGGGTCTTGAACATCCTGCACGGACTCGGGCCGGAAGTCGGCCAAGCCATGGTGGACCACCACCANATCCGGGCCATCTCCTTCACGGGGGGGTCCGCCACCGGCGCGGCCATTTCCGCTGCCGCAGCGCCCAAATTCAAAAAGCTCTCCCTCGAACTGGGCGGAAAGAATGCTACGGTCGTCTTTGATGATGCCGACTTCGACGAAGCTCTGAATACAGCCGTTCGGGCCGCGTTTGCCAACCAAGGCCAGATCTGCCTATGCGGGTCCCGTATCCTCGTTCAAGACACGATCTACGAGAAGTTCCGCGATGCCATGGTCGCCAAGGTGTCCCGGATGCGCATCGGAGATCCGGCCGACCCGGCCACGAAAATGGGCGCAGTCGTCTCCCGGGCCCACCGGGACAANGTGCTCGCCGCCATCGCCACGGCACGGGGGGAAGGGGGCACCATCCTGTGTGGCGGTGGCCGCCACCAACCTAGGGAACCTCGACTCAAGGGCGGCTTCTTCGTACAACCCACCCTCATCGAAGGCCTCGACCACACCTGCNTCACCAACCGCGAAGAGATCTTTGGCCCAGTCGCCACCCTGCAGCCCTTCTCGGACGAGCGGGAAGCCCTCGGCCTGGCCAACAGCACCAAATATGGACTCTCGGCCTCAGTTTGGACCGCGGACTTGACGCGGGCCCACCGTTTTGCGGCCGGCATCGATACCGGGATGGTCTGGCTCAATTGCTGGCTCGTGCGCGATCTGCGCACCCCTTTTGGNGGCACGCGGCAGTCCGGCNTCGGACGAGAAGGCGGGTACAACTCCATGCGGTTCTTCACCGAGCCCCAGAACGTCACGGTCAAGCTCTGAGCGGAATCCACAGCGGCCTGTAGCGCAACCTTTTGGACCTCCCTGCGGGATGCCCCTCAGCGCAGGCGACTTTTCGGTCATGCTTCTGCGTTCTCTTCCCTTCTTGTTCCTGGTCCCCNTCGTGTGGTTTGCCAGTTGCGTTCCCATGAGCCAATTCGCCGAAGTGCGGGACGATCGAGACACGCTTGACCGGGANATCTCGGTACTGACCGAGCAGGCCGAGGCGCTTCGGCTGGCTGTGGCCGAAAAAGAGGGNCAGGCCCGCGAAGACGCCCGGCAGATTCAGGCCCTCGAAGCCGACACCAACCGGCTCGGCCAAGCCCTCCGCAGCCAACAGCTTCGCAATGCAGAGCTGGAGGACCTCAACGGCATGCTGA
Organism: Flavobacteriales bacterium; assembly: GCA_002683735.1. The sequence goes on along the minus strand of NYTZ01000078.1, from coordinate 4,420 downwards.
CCGATGAGCTCGACCGCAAGCGCTCCGCTTCTGGTGCCGAACAGGCCGCCTTGCTCGCCGAACTTCAGCGCATCCGGACCGACCTTCAATTCCAGGAAGACAGCCTCTTGGCATTGGAGCGCGACCTGCGCGCCCGCGAAGCCCGGGTGGCCGAATTGACCCGCATGCTCGACGCCCAGAAAAAGGCAGGAGAGGCGTTGCGTGCGAAACTGAGCGATGCCCTGTTTGCCTTCCGCAACCGCGGACTCGAAGTCGAAGAGCGCGANGGCAAGGTCTACGTCCGCCTTTCCTCCAAACTGCTGTTTGCTTCGGGCAGCACCGCCATTGACCCTGAAGGTGAGCAAGCCCTCGTGGAGCTGGCCCAAGCCATCGAAGGCGAGTCCGGCTTCGAAGTGGTCGTCGAAGGCCACACGGATGACGTGGCCTTCAACCGGCCCAATCCACCCAAAAACAATTGGGAGTTGAGTGCACTGCGTGCCACGGCAGTCATCGAAGTCATGACGGCCAACAGCAGCCTTGGACCTGAAGTGCTGACGGCAGCCGGTCGCAGCGAGTACCACCCCCGCGACCCGGAAGACCGCGCGCGCAACCGCCGAATCGAAGTCGTCCTCAGCCCGAAACTCGACGGGCTCTACGACTTGCTGGATGAATGATCAGTTGATGGGAAGCAAGAAGGAGCCTTGGGCAATGCTGATGCCCCCGGTTCCATCGCTTCCGATGAGGCTTCCCCCGAAGGTGCCCACCACGATTCCGCCGGCTTCCGGCAGGATGTAAAGGATCTCGACGGTGAAGTTGGCGCCGGGCTGCGCAGAGGTGTACATCTGACCTCCCGGGGCGTTGTAGGTGCACACGCCAGCCGGCGCACTCGACTCGTTNAGCGCAATCTGCGCACCGGCAATCCAACCCACACTGGGTTCTGGAAGCGTCATGCCGATGGCATCCGTGGTGATGGAAACGCCGCCGAGGTTCAGCGTGGTGCCATCCAAAGAGCAGGTGGTCTCGAAGTCGGCCACGAGCTCCGTGCCGTTGGCCTTCCAGTCCATGTTGCCGTCACACGGCGGGCAAATCGTCCCGCCGCAGTCGATGTAAAGCTCATCGCCGTCGAGCAGGCCATTGGTGCAGTCGCCATCGGTCGGACACGCCGGGCAATCTGGACCGCCGCAATCAACGCCAAGCTCCTCGCCGTTGAGCAATCCGTCCTCGCAGGAGGGGCAAACCTCGCAGTCCGGGCCGCCGCAATCGACATCGATTTCGTTGCCGTTGAGCAACCCGTCTCCGCAAAGCTCTCCGCAATCGATGCCCGTGTCTCCACCGCAGTCGATTCCTGTCTCGCCCGGATCAAGCTGGCCATTGAAGTTGACGTCGCATGGGGCGCATTCGCCGCCGCAATCTACCCACTGCTCGCCCAGCACCTGGTCCCAGACGCCGTTCTCGCAAGGGTCACAGGGCTGACAGATGGGGCCCCCGCAGTCCACCAGCTCCTCGCCATTGTTGAGGATGCCGTCAAAGCAGTTCGGGCCGATGAGGTTGTCGTCGTTGAGGCAGGAGGTGCCGAGGAAGATGGCACACAGGGAAAGGGCCCCGAGGGCAAGAGAGGGAAGGCGGAACGAGGTCATCGTTGTATCTTTCAAGACGCGCAATTTAAGGGAGTCCGGTCCGATTGCGCGCGGTCTTCCATGAAGTTCCGCTCCTGCCCGAAAGCCTCGCGTACCTCTGTTCATGACCCGTCAACCTCACGTTCCTCCAGCCGATTGGACCCCCCGCGAAGCTGGCAGGGAGCAACTGGGCAACGTCCACCCGGACGCCTTGGTTGCGCGGCTCCTCGAATTGAGGGGCGTGGACACCGACGGTTCCGACGCTTTCTTTGCCCCCGACCTGGGCCATCTGCACGACCCNCACGACATGCTGGGCATGGAGCAGGCTGTCGACCGGCTCGTGGAGGCCCAACGAGAGGGCCAGCGCATCATGGCCTACGGGGATTACGATGTGGACGGCGCCACCTCAGTGGCCCTCATCCAGGAATTCCTTCACAACAATGGATTTGACGTCCTGCCCTACATCCCGGACCGCTACAGCGAGGGATACGGCCTTTCGAAAGAAGGCGTCCGGATTGCGGCGACATCCCAGTGCAAGATCATCATCACCCTCGATTGTGGCATCCGGGCCGTCGAACGGGTGGCTGAGGCCAAAGCTCTGGGCATCGATGTCATCATCTGTGATCACCACCTGCCGGGATCGGCCATGCCCGAGGCCCACACCATCCTTAACCCCAAACAACCCGACTGTCCCTATCCCTTCAAGGAACTCAGCGGGTGCGGGGTGGCATTCAAACTGACACAGGCCCTGACCGAGCGGTTCGGACTGTCGCCGATGAGCGCCTACGATGGATTGGACCTGGTGGCCTTGAGCATCGCCTCGGACCTGGTCGAGGTCACCGGAGAAAACCGGGTTCTCCTTCACCACGGCCTGCGGACCATTGCACGCAACGCGCGCCCAGGCATCCGTGCCCTGCTCAATGTGGTCCGGTGCACCCCCGACTATCTGACGGTGCGCGACATCATCTCGCGCATTAGCCCGCGCATCAATGCGGCCGGCCGCATGTCCCGCGCCACGGAAGCGGTGGATCTGTTGACCGCCCGGAACGAGCAACGGGCTGGTGAACTCGCCCTCAACCTAGATCGGCTCAACCAGATCCGCCGCTCGTACGATGCAGAAGTGACGGAAGCCGCCATCCAGCAGCTGACGGACCGCCCTGAATACCAGCACATCAACATTGTCTGGGGCCGGAATTGGCACCGGGGCGTGATCGGCATCGTNGCCACGCGCCTGGTCGAGCACCGGTATCGCCCAAGCGTGGTCATCAGCGACGACGACGGGGTGCTCGTGGGCAGTGCCCGTTCNACGCCCGGCTTGGACATCCACGCCTTGATTCGAGAGTGCAAAGCGCACCTCATCCAATATGGCGGACACGCCATGGCGGCGGGCATCACCGTAAAGCCTGGCTGTGCGGAGGCCTTTGCGGAAGCCTTGGATCATGCTGTCGGTCGGGAACTCCAATCCGTGAGCCGCAGGGAGCCCCGCCACTTCGACCTGGACATCGACCTAGAAGTCTGCTCCCCCAAGCTCCTCACCCAACTCCGGCAGTTCGAGCCATTCGGACCCGGCGCCCCGGCACCCGTATTCCTCGCGCGAAGCGTGAAGCTGGCACAGATCCCGCGCACCGTAGGAAAGGGCGACCGCCACGTGCGCATCGCCATGGCCATGGGGGAGGGCAGGCGACCGTTGGATGCCGTCGGGTTTGGATTGGGCCACCGGTTGGCTACCCTCATCGAGTCGGAGCGGCTCGACGTGGTATTCCGGGTGGAAACCGAATGCTACCGAGGCGTGCTTCAGCCCCGCATCACTTTGCTGGACTTCTGGACGCACCGCAACGATCGCGGGTGATCAACGCGCTTTGCGCACGTCTTCATCCCGCATGTCGTGCAGGATGGTACTCTCGAAATGCAACGCCAGCTTGCTGACGCGCTTGGACACGGCCATCTTCCGACGCAACAGGTCGACCTCTTCAGCCGCAGGGTCCTCCGACGTCGAAGGGTCCTCCGCCACTTCCTCCAACCGTTTGCGGATGCGGTAACCTTCGCCACGGGCTTCGTCGAGCATGAGCCGATGCAATGCGCCCTGCAAGGCCGCCTTGAGTTGGTCTTCTTCCGTCTCCGGCTGGATGCCATGGCGCTCGAGCCAGTTCGAGCTCAGCGTGAATTCGGTCACCAGCAAATCCGCCGTGAGCGTCATGACCTCGGGATCATTGAGGCCGAGGTCCTCCGCAAGGGGAATGCGGCCCCCGANCATTTCTTCCCGCACATGCTCCACCACGCGGTCCACCACAGGATTGCGAATGGCCAGCCCCAGCGAATCGAGTTCGTGCATCATGAACTCAGCCAGAGGCACCTCAATGGAAGGAGNCTCGCCATCTTCCAACGGTTCTGGCGGTTCCACTCCTTCGGGCAATTCCAGCGTAACCTTGTGACGGCCGTACTGAAGCAAGAGGCGGAGGAGGTCCTTTTCCCGGCCCNCCCGACCCACCTTTCCTGACAGCCGTGGGNACCCAATCGGAGCATCGACCTCGGGCTTGAGGGAAGGCAGGGGTGCCTTCGCCTCCTTTTCCAGTTTCTGGATTGCCTGCCGGCCGAGTTCTCCCAACAGGTCGTCGACCTGCATGCCGAGTCGGGCGGCACTCTCTTGCACGTAAATGGTCCGCTTGAGCTCGTCGGGCACCTGCGCAATGCTCTGCACGACACTCCGCACCATCTCCGCCCGTTTGACTGGGTCGTCGGCGGCCTCTTCCTGGAGCAGGTCGATCTTGAAGCGGATGAAGTCGAGGCTGTTCTGGTCCAGCCACTCCATCAGGGCCTCCTTGCCG
>NYTZ01000077.1 GCA_002683735.1 Flavobacteriales bacterium | reverse complement strand
CCACCAGGTGGGTAGACCCCTTAGGCGGGGACACCACCATTGCCGCCCGCACCGAGGCGTTGATCGCACGTGCTGAGGCCATCCTGCATGAGATGGAAGCCGCGGGGGGCATGCCTGAGGCCATCGAGCAAGGCTTGCCAATGCAAGGCATTGAAACAGCGGCGGCGGAAAAGCAGAGCCGCATTGATGGTGGAAGAGATCGAATTGTCGGACTGAACCTTTTCCCTGGTTCTGCTCCGGACAACATGGAGGTCCTCAAGGTGGAGCACGAGGCCGTGTTGCGCGGCCAAGTATCACGCCTTGCGTCCTTGCGTGCCGGTCGAGACCAATCCGCGGTTAGTGCCGCCCTCTCCGTCTTGGAAGCCGCTGCGCGAAGTGGGGACAACCTACTCAATGCCGCGGTCCAGGCTGCCCGGGTGCGGTGCACCCTCGGTGAGATTTCAGACGCCATCGAACGCGTGTTCGGTCGCCACCAACCGGTGGTGCGGCCGGTACGTGGCATTTTCCAGAAACACCTGGGCGACCGGGAAGAATTTAAAACCGCCGTGGAGAAAGCGAAACGATTTGCCACATCACAAGGTCGCCAGCCCCGCATCCTGGTGGCCAAAATGGGACAGGATGGTCACGATCGAGGGGCCAAGGTGATCGCGAGTGCCTTTGCCGATCTCGGATTTGACGTCGACCTCGGTAGCCTTTTCCAGACCCCTGAGGAAGTCGCGCGTCAAGCGGTGGAGAACGACGTGCATGTGGTGGGGGTAAGCACCTTGGCAGCCGGTCACCTCGTGTTGGTTCCAGCGTTGGCAAAGGCGCTGGCTCAGCATGGCCGCGAAGACATGTTGATCGTGGTGGGCGGGGTGATTCCAAGGGATGATTACGACGCCCTTTACGCCTCAGGAGCAACGGCCATCTTTGGCCCAGGCACCCCGGTCGTTCAATCTGCAGGGGACATCCTCGACTTGTTGCTCGAGGCCTACACGTCCTGAAAACGGGTCAGTGTCCGTCGGTCCCGAGCGATTCAATCGGACGCCGATAGCCCCTGAGGATGTCGCCCACATCCATGTAGGGTTTGCCTGCCAACTGGGCCCGGCGCAACTGGATGGGCCGTCCAGCAGTCCCGACCCACCAAGCCTCGCCGTCCACATGGCACTTGCCAGGTGCCAGCGAAGTGGGCACGGGGTCAGTCGGCTTGGGAATGTGGGCCCCGTCAAGCTTGAGGGTGGCGCCGTTGAGTGTGGTCCATGCTCCGGGAAAGGGAGTCATGCCGCGGATGAAGTCGGCTACGTTCTTGGCCGGCATCCGCCAGTCCACACGGCCATCTTGTCGGTACAATTTCGGCGCTTCCCGCTCAGCCCCAGTGAGGAGTTCGCTTTGCGGCACCCCTTCTAAGGTCTGCATGGCCAATGCATCTGCAGTGTCGACCATCAGGCCGGCGCCTTCCGCCATCAATTCCCGATAGACATCCCCTGCTGTGGCGTTTGGCCCCACCGGAATGCTGCGTTGGAGCAATACTGCCCCGGTATCGATGTCGGCGGTGATGAAGAACGAGGTTACCCCGGTCCGGGTCACCCCGGCTTTAACCGCGTGTTGGATGGGGGCTGCACCGCGGAAGTCTGGCAACAGGCTGCCGTGGACATTGACCGTGCCGATGCGGGGACGGGACCACACCATTTCGGGCAGCATGCGAAATGCCACCACGGCGTAGAGGTCGGCATTCCACCGCTCCAGCTGGGCCTGGAAGTCCGNGGCGCGCAGNTTGTCCGGCTGCACCAACGGGAGTCCGAGTTCCATGGCCGCCAAATTGACCCGGGACGGTTGCAGTCGCTGTCCCCGTCCAGCNGGACGATCAGGAGCGGTCACCACCCCGACGACATCGTGCGCCGAAGCCGCCAGGGCACGGAGGCTGGCTTCTGCGAAATCGGGNGTGCCGAAAAAAACGATNCGAAGGGGAGAGGTGGGGCTCACGCACCGCNAAGGTAGCGCTCAAGCTGGGCTCTAGAGCGCCTTGGACCGCCAATCCCACTGGGTCAAAAAGAGGGAGGCGCCGAGGCCAATCAGACTGAAATACGCCAGTTCCACCCGCCATATTTTCCAGACGGGCTGGGGNTCACGGAGGGTCAGGTGTATGGCCAGTGCCGTGTAGACCACGAGTGCAGAAAGCTCAATGATGAGGGCAGGACGCGTGTGGCCGCTGCCTTGGACGGTGCTGAGCAATACTGAACTGCCGCTGTACATCAACATGGCCAAGAAGATGACAGGCAGGGTTCGGGCTGCGGCAGACAAGCCTTCGGTCCCCTCAAAGAAGGGTGCGGTGAGCCATTCGGGGTACAGGATGCCCCCGTGGGCCATCAACACAATGCCGCACAGGTTGACCACCCAAAGGCGGAATATGACCCCACCAAGTTCGTCTTGGCGTCCTGCCCCAATCAGGGTGCTGACGTAGGTGCGCGTGGTTTGTTGAATGCCCTGCGACACGACGAACGCGAGCATGAAGTAATTTCGGGCGATATGGCTGACTTTCAGCTCCATAACCCCCACTTGCTCCACCAAAAAGAAGAACATGCTCCACGTGCCTAGGGTCAAGGTCAGTTGCAAGATCATGGGCAAGGCGAGCTTCACCCAGTCGGCGAGTTCTGTTCTCGCCAACAGGACCGCGTCTCGCAAAGCCGTGCCATGGTGTCGCACCACGTGGTGTAGCAGTACGCTCAGGCCAGCGCATTCTGCGGCAAAGCTTGCCATGGCTGCGCCGCGCGCGCCAAGGGCAGGCCAACCAGGCGTGGTGTTCATCAGCAGAAAGTCTCCGACGATGTTGACCGTTCCCGTGGTCACCATGGCCCACATGAGCACCTTCGAACGTGCGGTTCCCATGAAGAAGGCGTTGCACATCATCAACATGAAGACGGGAATGAACCCCCATTTACGGATGCCCATGAAGTCGTCGAAGATGGCGGCAGTGGCGGCATCCCGAAACACAGAAGAAAACCCTTGGGATAGGATGCCGCCCATGAGCGCCACGAGGACGATTCCAGTCGCGCCGGCAACAAGCAGGCCAGAGCGCAGGATTCGCAGTGCGTCACCGGGCTTGTCCTCGCCCATGCGGCGGGCGATCAGGATTTGCCCTGTGTTGGCGAACCCAGCACCGATCATGCTCAACGTGATGTACATGACCCCAGCATTGCCGGCGCCGTTCAGGGCGACATCGGACGTTCGGCTCAGGAAGAAGTTGTCGGTGAGGACCACCAGAAACTGCATGAAGGTGCCGGCAGAAACCGGCAGCGCCAGGTTCAGGATGGACCGGTAGTCCGTGGCCATGTCGCGGTTCATCGCGCAGGGGGCAGGGCTTCGCCCCGTCTGAGCCGGTCGAGCAGTCCCGCTGCATCTTTCACGGTCCGTGAGGCCCAATCTCCAAGGATGCGCGGGTGGTCGGATTCCGGANTGCGCCAATTCAGGTCATCCCGACTCCGCACCCTCCGCGTGATGGTCTGGAGGGTCAATGCGGCGGCGACGGAGATGTTGAAGCTCTCGGTGAACCCGAACATGGGGATGCGAACAAAGTGGTCGGCTTCAGCACGGGCGGCATCGGTGATGCCTGGTCCCTCAGAGCCGAAGACGAGCGCAACAGGACGGTCCAAAGGCAGGGCTTCCGGGGTGGTGTCGTCTGTGTGCGGCGTGGTGCAGCAAATGGCGTACCCTCTGGATTTCAGGTCGCGCAGGGCGTGGCTGGTGTCGGTGTGCCGCTCGATGTCCAGCCATTTGGCAGCGCCTTTGGACACGCCGGGAGAAATGCGATAGGGGTTGTTGACTTCGATGATGTGGGCGCTCTGAATGCCGAACCCATCGCAACTGCGGAGGACTGCGGAAATGTTGTGCGGATCGAACAGGTCTTCCGTCACGGCCGTGACCCAATTCATCCGTTGCCCGAGGACTTCGGCGAAGCGGTCCTTACGGGCTTCTGTGAGGAACGGAGAGAGAAGAGAATAGCGGTCGTCGGTCACGGCACAAAGAAAATCCCCGAACCGCCAATGGCCGTCCGGGGATTCCTTCAGTGGATGAAGAAGGATTACTTGACCTTCTCGTTCAGCTCAGCACCGGGCTTGAACTTCACCACGTTCTTGGCTGCAATGGTGATTTCCTTGCCGGTCTGCGGGTTGCGACCCTTGCGGGCCTCACGGTGCGTCACGGAGAAGGAACCAAAGCCAACGAGGGCCACNCGGTCACCTCCCTTGAGGGCGTCGCTGGTGGCGTTGATGAAAGCGTCGAGGGCGCGGCCGGCGTCGGCCTTGCTGATGCCAGCACCTTCGGCCATGGCATCGCGGAGTTCGGATTTGTTCATGTGTTCTTGAATTGGGTTGTGAACTTGTGCAATGTATATGCTTNATCCCACGGTTTACGCGGCTTTCCGGACGAATTTCTTCAGTTTGTGAATAAAGCGGCACGAAATATGGAAAAACCCGAAAAACCAGTGCTGGCGCGGGTTGTCAGCGGATGGGCGACCTTTGCCTTGGATNTACGTCATGAACCCCTCCAACCACCCCCTTGAGGCCCCGTTTGAGGCCATGGGCCCTGTCGTCGATTTCGAAGTGGGCTTGAGATACAGCGACCTCGATACATTCGGCCACGTCAACAACGCGCGCTACTTCTCGTTTCTCGAGGAGGCCCGCATCGCATGGTTCGAGACCTGTGTACCGGAAAAGTGGGATTTCAAGAAGCACGGTGTCTTGGTGGCTCGCAACGAAATGGACTATTTGAAGCCCGTGAATCCGGGCGACCGACTCATCATTCGGTTGGGCGCCTCGGATATGGGCAATTCCAGCATCCACATCCGCTACGAGGGCATCGTCCTGCCCGGCGGACTTGAGGAAAATGCGATGCTCGCTTTCCGCGCAGCCACCACCCTCGTCAGCTGGGACACGGCTGCAGGCAAGGTCTGTCGGGTGCATGAAGATTGGCGCAAGGCCATCACTGGAACTTGAGTCCCGTCCGGTTCAATCGTCGAGCCGGTAAACCTGGAAGTGCCAGGGCTGAAGGGTGAGGGGGACACCCCAATGGAGGGTGAATGGACCGTCTCCGCTTGAACCCAGGACCGAGGTGCAGTCTTTTGCCCGATGGCGAAGAGGAGTGACCTGATTCCAATCCAATTCAGCCGGCTCATCCGAAGCATTGGTCAACACCAGCAGGTGCTGTTTCCCGTCTGAGCGCAGGAAGTGATACTGACCCCCTTGTGGAATCAAGTGGGCCATGGGGGAGGAAAAGGCCTCGCGGAATTGGCGCCGGGCTTGCCCCAATGCCGCCGTGAATTGCCACAGTTGTTGTTCCTGCGGGTAGCGCTCGTAGGAGGTGAAGGCGTTTCGGGCATCTTCGGCCCATCCGCCTGGAAAGTCGTCCCGGACCAGTCCATCCGGCGCGGCAAATCCATCCATGCCGATCTCCGTACCGTAGTAAAGACAGGGAAGGCCCCTTGTCATCATGACAAGTCCGATTCCATAGCGTGTCCGAGGTAGGTCACCGGCCACGCTGCGCCAGCGGTCGGTGTCGTGGTTGTCGACGAAGGTGACGAGCCGATTGGGGTCGGGGTAGACGCCGTCTTGCCCGAGTATGCCGTGGCCCCGGGTGATGCCAGTACGCCAGCTCGGGTCCTCACCAATCGCATCGCGCAGGGCAAAGTGCAGCT
>NYTZ01000076.1 GCA_002683735.1 Flavobacteriales bacterium | reverse complement strand
CTCGCCGAGGGCGCGCTGGCCCGGATGAAGGCCGCCCGCCCCGACGCCCTCGCCGGCTCGGAGGCCGCGCTGGCCCTGCTGCACGGCGTCGCCGAGATGGTCACCGCCCGCCTGAATTGACCTGTTCGACACTTCGTGTGCAACCTGTGCGTTTGCCGGTGCGCAGGGGCCAACGCGGGTGTACCTTTGTCTGTCGCAGAGCGAATCAATGGACCTCCATTCCCATCTGAGCAACGCCGAGCCGGCCGCCATCGAGGCGCTGTATCGGAAGTTTCTCGCCGACCCGAAATCGGTTGACCCGACATGGCGGCACTTTTTCCTTGGTTTCGATTTTGCCCAGCGCGTCTACGGTGAAGACGCCTTGGAGGGCGGCACCCAAGGGGCCGCTTCCGGCGCCATGGGCCCCAAGGAGTTCCGCGTTATCAACCTGATTCACGCGTACCGTACCCGCGGTCACCTGTTCACCAAGACCAACCCCGTTCGCGCCCGCCGCGATTACCGCCCCGATCTCAGCATCGCCCATTTCGGCCTGGAGGAGGCGGACCTCGATACCGTCTTCGAAGCGGGCAGCGAGGTCGGCATCGGTCCGGCGACCCTGCGGGACATCATCGCCCATCTTGAGGAGACGTACTGCCATTCGATCGGCATCGAGTACATGTACATCCGTGAGCCGGAGCGCTGGACGTGGTTCAAAGAGCACATCGAGCTCGCAAACCGTCCAGTGCTGAGTGAGGCGGAGAAGAAGCAGATTTTCAAGAAGCTCAACCAAGCCACCGTCTTTGAGGAGTTCCTCCAGAAGAAGTTCGTGGGCCAGAAGCGCTTCAGCCTCGAGGGCGGAGAGAGTCTGCTTCCCGCGTTGGACGCCATTGTCGAGCGCGGCACGGAACTCGGCGCCAAGGAATTCATCATCGGCATGGCCCACCGGGGTCGGTTGAACACCCTGGCCCACATCCTGAACAAGCCTTACACCGACATCTTCGAGGAGTTTGCCGGCAAGGCATATGACCATGGGGACGACTTCGACGGCGACGTGAAGTACCACATGGGCTACAGCACCGATCTCATGGCCGACACGGGCATGCCGGTGCACATCACATTGGCGCCTAACCCGTCCCACCTAGAGGCAGTGGACCCGGTCGTGGAGGGCATTGCCCGCGCACGCATTGACCGGGAGCACCAGAGCGAAGATGCCGTCGTGCCCATCCTCGTGCACGGCGACGCTGCGGTGGCTGGCCAAGGCGTGGTCTACGAGGTGGTCCAGATGGCCCAGCTCGACGGTTACCGCACGGGCGGTACGATTCACCTGGTGGTCAACAACCAGGTGGGCTTCACGACCAATTACCTCGACGCCCGGTCCAGCATCTACTGCACGGACGTCGCCAAGGCCACGCATTGCCCGGTCTTCCACGTCAACGCCGACGACGCCGAGGCGGTGGTGACCGCGGTGCGCATTGCCTTGGAATACCGGCAGCGCTGGCACCGGGACGTCTTCATTGACCTGCTCGGCTACCGGAAGTATGGCCACAATGAGGGCGACGAACCCAAGTTCACCCAGCCCAAGCTGTACAAGGCCATCCAGCAGCACTACAACGCCCGGGAGATTTACCTGCAGCAGCTCGAATCCGAGGGCCTGATGGACCGCACCGCAGCCGACGCCATGCGGGCGGAAGTGGAAGGCAAGCTCGACAAGGCCATGGAGGCGGCCAAGAGCTTGGAAAAGATCCACGTCACCAACTTCCTCGACGGCCTCTGGCAGGATTATCGCATGAAGCAGCCCGGTGACGACGCCATGGAGGTGTGGACCGGATTTGACCGGGATCGCCTCGGGCGACTGGCTGAGGCCCTGTGCAGCTTGCCGGAGGACAGGAAGTACTTCCGGAAGGTGATGAAGCTGTTCAAGGACCGCAGCACCATGATCGCGGAAGACCGCCTCGATTGGGGCCTTGGCGAGTTGCTTGCCTACGGCACCCTGCTGGTGGAAGGCCATCCGGTCCGGGTCAGCGGCCAGGACGTAGAGCGCGGCACCTTCAGCCACCGCCATGCCGTGGTCAAGACCGAGGACACCGAGGAGGAGCGGATTCCTTTGAACCACCTCGAAGAGGGGCAGGAGACGCTGTCCATCTTCAACTCGCACCTTAGCGAGTACGGCGTGATGGGTTTCGATTTTGGCTATGCCTACGGCACGCCGGAGGGCCTGACCATTTGGGAGGCGCAGTTCGGCGACTTCAACAACGGGGCGCAGATTATCATCGACCAGTTCCTCTCCGCCGGAGAGGACAAATGGAATGCCCCCAACGGCCTGACGCTCTTCCTGCCGCACGGCTATGAGGGCATGGGCAGCGAGCACTCAAGCGGCCGCATGGAGCGCTATCTCCAGCTGTGTGCCGGAGACAACATACAGGTGGCCAATCCCACCACGCCGGCCAACCATTTCCACCTGTTGCGCCGTCAGGTGTTGCGGCCCTTCCGAAAGCCGTTGGTGGTCTTCACCCCCAAGAAACTTCTTCGCTACCCGGATGCCGTCAGCACGATGGCCGACCTCGCGGAAGGCAAGTTCCAAGCCGTCATGGACGACCCGCAGCGACGCGGCAGTTCTGCCGATGGCGTGAAGCACGTGGTGCTTTGCTCTGGCAAGTTTTACTATGACCTGTTGGAGGAACGCAAGAAGCGCGTACAGGCGGGGGACATGGACAGCATCGCCTTGGTCCGCCTCGAGCAGCTTTACCCGTTCCCGACCGCAGAGTTGGGGGCCGTCCTCGACCGTTACGAAGGTGCCACCCTCTGCTGGGCGCAGGAAGAGCCGTCCAACATGGGCGCCTTTGCCCACCTCCACCGGTTCGGGCCGGGTGTGACCCATTTCTTCGCCCGCCCGGAATCCGCCAGCCCAGCGGCCGGTAGCCCGGTCGTCCACGCCGAGCGGCACCAAGCCGTCATCGATTCCGTATTCAAACTGGGTTGACGACCTTGGCCCTACACCGATTCACCCCCCCACTGAACCCCGCACCATGCCCATCCTCGAAATGAAGGTCCCTAGTCCCGGGGAGTCCATCTCGGAAGTGGAAATCGCCGCCTGGCTCGTTGCCGACGGCGACTACGTCTTCAAGGACCAGGCCATTGCAGAAGTTGACAGCGACAAGGCCACCCTTGAGCTGCCGGCAGAGATGTCCGGTACGATCACTCTCAAGGCCGAAGAAGGAGACGCCGTGGCCGTTGGCGCTGTAGTGTGCCTGATCGACACTGACGCTGAGGCGCCGGCCGATGCAGCCCCTGCTCCGGCTCCCGCCCCGGCCAAGGCTGATCCCGCCCCCGCCCCCGTCCCAGCTCCTGCAGCGGAACCAGCTGCCACTGGACACGCTGCAGGCCATCCTTCGCCCGCAGCCCGCAAGCTGATGGACGAGAATGGACTGCAACCCGGCCAAGTGACCGGCACTGGCCCAGGCGGCCGTGTCCTCAAGCAGGATGTCCTGGCCGCGCTTGCAGCGGGCATTCCGCAACCGGAGTTGCCTGGAACCGGTTGGACTGGCAGCCGTGAAGTGCGCCGCGAGAAGATGAGCATGCTGCGCCGAAAGGTCGCGGAGCGCCTGGTCGGCGTCAAGAACGAGACGGCCATGTTGACCACCTTCAATGAGGTCGACATGAAGCCGATCATGGACCTGCGGAAGAAGTACAAGCAGCAGTTCAAGGACCAGCACGGCGTGGGCTTAGGCTTCATGGGCTTCTTCACCAAGGCGGTGACCGCCGCACTGGAGCTATACCCGGCCGTCAACGCCATGATTGACGGCAAGGAGATGGTCATGCACGACTACGCCGATATCGGCATCGCCGTGAGCTCGCCCAAAGGCCTCATGGTGCCGGTCGTGCGCAATGCCGAGTCCATGAGCCTCGACCAGATCGAGGCCGAGATCAAGCGCCTGGCCATCCGCGCCCGCGACGGCCAGATCACGGTCGACGAGATGACTGGTGGCACCTTCACCATCACCAATGGGGGCGTCTTCGGCTCCATGCTGTCGACCCCGATCATCAACCCGCCACAAAGTGCCATCCTGGGGATGCACAACATCGTGGAGCGTCCGGTGGCGGTCAACGGTCGGGTGGAGATCCGCCCCATTATGTACGTGGCCTTGAGCTACGACCACCGCATCATCGACGGCAAGGAGAGCGTCAGCTTCCTCGTCGCGGTGAAGGAGATGCTCGAGAATCCCGAGCGGATGCTGTTCGGCTCCAAGGATCCGATGGAAGTCCTCTTGGGGTTGTAAGCCCGTGCCGGCGCGCAGTCCCAGGATCAGCCACAACCTCGACGTCCCGACGGTCGTCCTGTTCCTGTTGCTGGCCGGCCTTGGCTGGTGGAACCTCATTTCGGCCTCGACAGGTCTCGATGGTCCCGTAGAATGGTCCCTCGGGACTTTGCACGGCAAGCAAGCGTTATGGCTGATGGCGAGCCTGGTCATCGGCGCCCTGATCCTTCAGGTGGAAGGTGAATTCTTTATCCGCACGGCCTGGATCAACTACGCCGTACAGATCCTGCTTTGCGCTTCTGTCTTGGTGATCGGAAAGAAAGTGGGCGGTGCGCGGTCTTGGTTCGGGGTGGGCGGTTTCGGCATCCAGCCTTCTGAATTTGCCAAGCTCGGTACCGCCATGGCGCTGGCCTGGTTCCTGGGCACTCGGGATGGGTGGAAGGATTGGCCGAGCCGGTTGAAGTCACTTGCCATCATCGGAGCTCCGGCGGGCTTGATCCTGCTTCAGCCGGATGCCGGAACGGTGTTGGTCTTCATCGGATTCATCTTTGCGTTGTATCGTGAAGGCATGACCGGTACTGTGTTCATCGCAGGCTTTGCAGCCATTGTACTGGCCGTTTTGACGATCCTGACTGGAGCTGCGAAGGTGACGTATCCCGGCCTTGGAGAACGCACCGGATTCATGGCATTCATCGTCATCTTCGTCGCCTTGTTCACCGTGGCGACGTCCATTCTGCGCAGTGCGACTTTGCCACGATACCGGGCCCGGACGCTGCGCACGGCGATGGCGGTGGGCGTGGCAGCATTGGCCTATTCATTTGCGCTCCACGTGGCGTTGGAAGATGTGCTCAAGCCTCACCAGAAGGAGCGCATCCACGTGCTGTTTGGCCTCGATGTGAGCAACCCCGACGCCGACTATAACATCCGACACGCAAAGACAGCAATCGGGTCCGGAGGATGGACGGGGAAAGGGTGGCGTCAAGGTCCGATGACGGGCTATGGATTCGTACCGGAACAGGAAACGGACTTCATCTTCTGCAAATGGGCCGAGGAGCGTGGCTTTGTTGGCGCGGCCTTTTTCCTCCTTCTGTATGCGGCATTCCTGATGCGAATCTTCTTCCTCGGCGAACGCCAGCGAAGCCGATTTACCCGGGTGTACGCTTACGCATTGGGCGGCATTCTGTTCATGCACCTCCTCATCAATGTGGGCATGGTGCTGGGCCTCGTACCCGTCATCGGCATTCCCTTGCCCTTCATGAGCTACGGGGGGTCGAGTTTCATGGCCTTTTCCATCATGGTGGCCGTGTTGCTCCGGCTGGATGCAGAGCGGTTCAGCGTACTGCGTTGATGGGCGCGATGGTGGCCGAGTCTATCGCGGGAGACGTCGGCTCCGGTTCCGGAAAAGGGTCGCTGAGGTCGGCAGCCAAAATGCGTTGAAGTCTGGTGGAATCGCGGACTTCGCCCAACAGGTATTGCTCCATGAGAATGGCGGAAATGGGGGCGGCCCATTCGCCACCGAATCCACTGTTCTCCACGTAAACGCTGAGGGCAATCTTGGGCGTGTCCATCGGCGCAAAGGCCATGAACACCGAGTGGTCCTTCCGCGGCCCATCCTGCACGGTACCCGTTTTTCCGCAGACCTTTAGGCCGTCAATCTTTGCGCGGAGTCCAGTGCCGGTCTGCTCTTCAATCACCTGGTTCATGGCGCGTACGATCGGGCTGAAATGTTGCGGTGCGATGCCCGTCTCCTGTCTTGATCCGAGGCCCTCAGGTTTGCCGTCGGTGCCGAGGGATCGGACGAAATGGGGCAACCGGTACCACCCTCGGTTGGCCAAGGTGGCGGCGAGGTTGGCCATTTGGAGGGGGGTGGTCAAGAGCTCACCCTCACCGATGGAGATGGAGTAAATGGTGCCAAAGTCCCAACGACGTGCACCGTAGATGCGGTCGTAATCCGCACTGCCGGGCACATTGCCCCGGGAGGTGCCGGGCAGCCTGGCGCCCAAGTCGGTCCCGAACCCGAAGGCCAAGGCGCGGTCCCGCCAGGAATCGAGGCCATTCGCCGCCCGCTCGAATCGCCCTTTTCCTTTTCCTGAATTGACCACCCGTTGCATGACCCGATAGAAATAGGGATTGCAGCTGTGGACCACCGCATTACCGAGGTCATCCCGGGTGTGCGGGCCGTGGCACCCGATGAGCTCCCGGTCGCAGTCAAATCGGGTCCAAGGTCGAATTCGCCCCTCCTCGAGGGCAATGAGGCCCTGCACCATTTTCCAGATGGAGCCCGGCCGATAGGTGGCTTTGATGGCGCGGTTGAATAGGGGCTTGTCCGGATCATCGAGCAGCTGTCGGTAATAGGTCCCCCGTTCGGGGCCAACCAGGCGGCTCGGGTCAAAGTCCGGGGCGGAAACCAGTACGAGCACCTCTCCGGTTGCGGGTTCAATGGCCACCACGCTTCCTTTCTTCCCCTTCATCAACCTTTCAGCCAATTGCTGCAGCGGCAAGTCGAGGGTCAGGTGAAGATCCTGTCCGGCTTCTGCAGGCCGGTCTCCTTCTTGTGTGGTGCCCACATCCCGGACCCGGTTCCGCACGTCCACCATGACGGATTCCCGGCCCTTGACACCGCGCAATTCGAGTTCGTACACCTGTTCCAAGCCGCTGCGGCCGATTCGGTCTCCCATGCTGTAGAACCGGTCCGCCTTGAGGTCCTCCGGGGACGTCTCGGCGTATTCGCCGAGCAGGTGACCGGCGGACTTGTTGATGTGATTTCGTACAGGACGGGTTCGGAATTGGAAACCCGGGAATCGATGGATCTCGGCGGCCATCAAGGCGTGCGCCTCGATGCTCAGGCCCTTTCGCACCGGCGAAGCTTTGTAGGAACTGTAGCGCTTGGCCTTTTGCAGGGCCTTCTTCAGGTCTTCCTCCGACATGCCGGCCCACCGGGCGGCATCGGACTGCCATCCGGGTTTGTCGGGCAGGGACTTTGGGGTGACCATGAGGTCATGCGTGGCTTCCGAGCCGACCATGAGGGTTCCGTTCCGGTCAAAGATTTGTCCGCGGCTCGGGGGAATTGTATATCGGTCACTGGTCAGATTTTCAGCCTTGTTCACCCATTCGGAAGACCCCAATTGCAACGTGGCCAACCGGATGGTGAAGGCCGCGATGAAGAAGACCACCAGCAGGAGGACGGTTCGGAATCGGGCGTCCATCAACTGGCTTTGATGCGGCTGGGCGCGACCAGCAGGTGGAGTAGGAGGCAGCAGATGGTGGTCCACAACGCACTCGTGATGGCGGGGGCGATGGCCCGAGCGATGAGGGAGGCTTGCCACTGGTCGACGATGGCCAGCGCCACATGGAAGACCAACGCTCCGAGGAAGGTGGTCGCGATGACCCAGCCGGCTCCCATGTCGCGAAGGGTGGGACGCGTGGTCACTTCATACCCTTCCCTTGGGGACATCAATTGATGCAGGGTGGGCAGACATCCACCGAGTGCGGTTCCTGCGATCATGTGGTGGCCATAGGTGCCCATGGTCACGTCCAGTCCCAGTCCGAGCAGAAATCCGGCAAACAGCTGAATGAATGGGGACGTGTTCAGCGGCAACATGAACAACCCCCACAGGGCCCACTGGGGGCGGGTCCAGTCCCCAAAAGGCGCCACATCGGAGAGGAGCAGGGCTTGGAGCATCACCAGAACGAACAACCTCAGGGCACTCATGGAAGATCGAGGGGTTGTGCCAATGCATCGCGCTCCGTCGCGTTCATGGGAGAAAGAAACTCCAGGTGGCGGGCGGAAGTGAAGTCCAACAGGGGCGTCACTTCCACCGTCTGGAAGTCGGATCCGGCACCCTGCCGTGCAGTCAGAATTCGCCCGACGGGAATGCCCTCCGGAAAGCGCAAGTCGTACCCGGAGGTGTAGATGGTGTCCCCCTGTCGGGCTTCTGCGTATCGCGGCACATCCGTCATTTGGAAGGTGTCGGGGTCGCGGCCATCCCACTGCAACGGGGCTACTGCTCCGTCTCGTCCGATGCGACAGCTCCAGGTGCCGGCCGCATTGAGCAGTGGAAGGATGCGGGTATAGTGGTCCCCTACATCCACCACGGTCCCGAAAGCAACACCGGAGGTGAGGACCCCGTCCCCGATTCGGACACTGTCAAGGCGACCGGGTCTGGCCAAAGCCATGGTGGAAGGAATGCCGTCCGGGGATTTGACCAGCAAACCGGGACGGGAGCGCCATCCGGCACGGTGGTCCTCCGTCCATTGCCCTTGGAGTTCCATGGACAATAAAGTGGACCGCAAGGCGGCATTTTGCTCGGCCAAGGCCGAATTGCGCTCTGCAAGCTGGAGGTAGTCAGACCACTGCCGCCGTTGTTCCTCCACCGAAGCGGAAAGGCCGCCCGTGGCGGCAAACCAGCTGGAACGGGCGCTGCCATCATGTCGGACCAACACTGAAAAGGACAGGCCCATCAGCGCGGTGAAGGCGAGGAGGAATGCGTGGCGTTGAAGGAGGATCCAGAGGTTGCGCATCGGCCGTCCGGTCTCACTCGCGCATCAGGAAGGAGAAGCTCTCGACGTTCTTTAGCGCAATGGCCGTGCCGCGGGCTACGGCACGCAGGGGTTCCTCCGCAACGTGAACCGGTAGGCGGGTCTTTGAGCTGATCCGCTTGTCCAATCCGCGCAGGAGCGCGCCACCACCGGCGAGGTAGATGCCGGTTTTGTAGATGTCCGCAGAGAGCTCTGGTGGGGTGTTCTCCAGGCAGCTGAGGATGGCCTCTTCGATCTTGGAGATGGACTTGTCGAGGGCCAAGGCGATTTCTGCGTAGCTGACCAAGATCTCCTTGGGGATGCCGGTCATGAGGTCACGGCCGCGAACAGCATAGTCCTCCGGCGGTTCGTCGAGCTCCGTCAGGGCGCTGCCCACTTCGATCTTGATTTGTTCTGCGGTGCGCTCGCCGACGAGGATGTTGTGCTGGCGGCGCATGTACTCCTCGATGTCATGGGTGAATTCATCCCCAGCGACGCGGATGTTTTTATCGGTCACGATGCCGCCAAGTGCAATTACCGCAATTTCCGAGGTTCCGCCACCGATGTCGATGATCATGTTGCCCATGGGCTCCTGGACATCGATGCCGATTCCGATGGCTGCGGCCATGGGTTCGTGAATGAGGAAGACCTCCTTGGCCCCGGCATGCTCGGCACTGTCCTTGACCGCGCGCTTCTCCACTTCGGTGATGCCCGAGGGAATGCAGATGACCATGCGCAGCGACGGGGTGAACAGGCTCCGGCGCTGGTTGATCATCCGGATCATGCCCTTGATCATGTCCTCTGCGCTTTGGAAGTCTGCAATCACACCATCCTTCAAGGGACGCACGGTCTTGATGTTCTCGTGCGTCTTGCCATGCATTTGTTGGGCTTGACGCCCGATGGCCACGGTTTTGTTGGACGCGCGGTCCTTGGCCACAATGGAGGGTTCATCCACGACGACCTGATCCTCGTAATAAATCACCGTGTTGGCGGTGCCGAGATCAATGGCGATCTCCTGCATGAAGAAATTGAACAGCCCCATTTGTGTCTAAAGGTGGCAACTCAACGGGGGAATTCCTCGGCTTGTTGCCGAAGGATTCCTCTGATGTTGAAAATCCGCTTTTTATGGTGGACGGCGTCAGTGGCGGAAGTGGCGTATACCGGTCATCGCCATGGCCACGCCATGCTCGTCGCAGTAAGCCACGCTCAAGTTGTCTTTGATGGACCCCCCAGGCTGGACGACCGCAGTGATGCCGGCCTTGTGGGCGATTTCCACGCAGTCCGGGAAGGGAAAGAAGGCGTCGCTCGCCATGACCGCACCGTCAAGGGAGAATCCCATGCGCCCGGCCTTGTCGATGGCCTGATTCAGGGCGTCCACCCGGGAGGTCTGACCGGTGCCACTCGCGAGCAACTGGCCNTTGCGGGCCAGTACGATGGTGTTGGACCGGGTGTGCTTGACCAGTTTGATGGCAAAGGCGAGATCGGTGGCCTGTGTCTCCGTGACCGCGGTCTGGGTGACGCAGTTGAATTCGGCCGGACCTTCGATCTGGTCGTCGGGCTGCTGCACGAGATATCCGCCCAGCGCCGAGCGCACGAGTTTTGGCGCCTTCGGCCAGTGGTGCTGCGTCAACAGGATGCGGTTCTTCTTTCCGCTGAGGAGCTCGAGGGCCGCAGGNTCGTAGTTCGGGGCGATGACCACCTCGCAGAAGAGTGCATGCAGGGCCTCAGCGGTGGTGAGGTCGAGGGTGCGGTTGGCGATCACTACCCCACCGAACGCGGAGACNGGGTCGCCTGCGAGCGCGTCTGCATAGGCCTGGGCCAGCGCGTCGCGGGTGGCCAAACCACAAGCGTTGTTGTGCTTGAGGATCGCGATCGACGGCGCATCGTCNTTGAACTCGGCCATGAGNTGAACGGCCGCATCGACATCGAGTAGGTTGTTGTAGCTGAGCGCTTTGCCGTTGTGCTGGGTGAAGAGGCCTTCGAGGTCGCCGTAGTAGGCGCCGGGTTGATGAGGGTTCTCTCCATAGCGGAGGGGGGTGCAGGCCGTTTCGAGCAAGGAGAGCACTTCGGGCTGTCCGCCCTCACGCACCCAAGCACCGATGGCGGCATCGTACCCGGAAGACACGCCAAAGGCCGCTCCGGCCATGCGCCGGCGGAAGTCGAGGTCGGTGCTCATTCCATCGCCGAGCGCATCGACGAGGTCGGCGTACTGGCCGCGCGACGGGATGCAGACCACGTCGGTGAAGTTCTTGGCGGCAGCACGGATGAGGGCGATGCCACCGATGTCGATTTTCTCGATAATCTCACCTGCCGCGGCGCCGGAAGCCAGCGTCTCTTCAAAAGGGTAGAGGTCCACGATGACGAGGTCAATGGGGCCAATGCCATGCTGGGCCACGTCGGCATCGTCCGGGCCGAATCCACGGCGGGACAGGATGCCTCCGAAGACCATGGGGTGGAGCGTCTTCACCCGGCCGCCCAACATTTCTGCCGTTTGGGTGACCGATTCGACCGGCGTCACTTTGGCTCCGAGGGCCTCGATGGCCTTTTGGGTGCCGCCCGTGGAGAGGATCTCCACACCGTGGGCGTGCAGTTTTTCGACGATGGGGGCGAGGCCTTCCTTGTGGAAGACGGAAATCANGGCGCGTTGGATGGTGCGTTGCATGGCGGACGGGAATCGGAGGGCGCGAAATTAGCCCACAGCCAAGGCCCCTGCCACCCCTGCTGTAGCTTTGAGGCCATGTCGCGCAGGCTGTTCGTGGAAAGCTTCATTCAAGCATGGCAATCGCTGGTCACCAACCGGCTTCGGACCNTTCTTTCCCTGCTCGGCGTGATGATTGGAATCTTCATGATCACTNCGGTTTTNGCGGTGTCCGACTCGCTGGAGGAAAACCTGAAGGGCATTTTCAGTTCGGTGCGGAGCGACGTCCTGTTCGTGGAAAAAATGCCGTGGACCTTCTCCTCGGATTACCCGTGGTGGAAATACGCCTTGCGTCGTGAACCCACCCTCCAAGACGCAGAAATGCTCAGGGACCGCTTGCCTTCGGCGCGGAGTGTGGCCTTTCAGACCGGAAGCAGTGTGACGCTGGAACAGGGCAGCAACAGCTTCGAAGGTGCCCAGTTGGCCGCTGTGACCCTCGACTATCCCGATGCGATTGAGCTCGACCTCGAGGAAGGCCGCTTCTTCACCGCACGCGAGGTCCAGGCTGCAGTGCCGGTGGCGGTGCTCGGCCGNGAACTCGTGGACCGATTGTTCNCATCCGGCAGTGCCGTGGGGCAGTCGTGCACATTGGATGGTCGCACGGTCCGGGTCATCGGGGTCCTCGCTCAAGAAGGGTCTTCGCTGGTGGGCGATGGGTTTGACAAGGTGGCCTTTATCCCCGTCACCTTCGGGCGACAACTGGTCAACTTCCGGAGCGTTAAGACCAGCATTCTCGTCCGCGTGCGGGAGGGCGTGGATTTGGAAACCCTCAAGGGGGAAGTCATTGCGGCGTATCGGCCGTTGCGCCGGTTGCACCCGCGGGATGAATCCGATTTCGCGGTCAACGAGGTAGAGATGCTGACCGCCTTCATTGACGTGCTGTTCGGTCGGGTGGAATACGGCGTTTGGTTCATCGGCGTCTTCGCCATCCTGATCGGGTGCTTCTCGGTGGCCAANATCATGTTCGTCTCCGTCAAGGAGCGCACACCACTGATCGGGGTGCAGAAGGCGCTGGGCGCCAAACGCAGCTTCGTGTTGGCTCAATTCCTCACCGAGGCCGTGGCCCTGTGTGTCATTGGGGCCCTGCTTGCACTGCTGGCGGTGGGCCTGTTGGTGGTGGGGGTCAATGCGACCTCCGATGGGTTTTCCCTCGTTTTCGGGGTGGACCGGTTCCTGCTCGGGCTGGGCATCGCCGTGGTCAGTGGTGTGGTGGCCGGATTGGCGCCCGCCATGCAGGCNGCCCACATGGATCCAGTGGAAGCCATGCGGGCNGCTTGAACCCACGGTGAACGCGGTCGGCCAGAGAACCTGCTAGNTCAGAGGGCGAAGCTGAACCCCAGGGAGGCTCGGCTGCGTTCGCCGTCGAGTTGCGCCGGCATGACCGTGGGGTTGGGGTTGGCTTCGTGCAGGTCCAGTGTTCCACCGAANCGCTTCCCATATCGCAAGGCAAGGAAGGCGCCTTCGCCCATTTTGAGGCGAACGCCGGCAGCCCAGCCATAGTGGGCCGTCGCGTCATAGGCGGGAATGCGGTAGGCGTCGCGTTGGCCTTCCGCATCGAAACTNCGCTCGTCGAGCACGGNTGCAGCCAGTCCAAGCTCTCCTTCGAGAAACGGTTGGAATCCCCCTTGGAACGGGGCGAGCCGAAGGACGTAAGACACCTCGGGCATGAGCAATCGGGTGCGAACTTCTTCGACATGCCCCCCTTCATTCTCGCCAGGGGAGAGGGTGCGGTCGAGTTGGCCCAGGCCGAGGCGGATGCCGGTGTGAAGGGGTCCGGGGGATCGCCCGATCCACGTAAGTTCGGTAGCAGGGTGGGCCAAGAGGTCGCCGGTGCTGGTTTCCGAGGAGAGGCGGGCCGCTCCGCTCAGCTCTAGCGCACCGGGCCGTTGCGGTTGGAAAAAGCTGTTGCGGCCACCGCGCCGCTGGGC
>NYTZ01000075.1 GCA_002683735.1 Flavobacteriales bacterium | reverse complement strand
GATGGCGAATTGCAAGAAGGCCAAATCTGGGAAGCGGCCTTGTATGCAGCGCACCATAAGATTGACAACCTGATCAGCTTTGTCGACTACAACGGTCAGCAGATTGATGGCTCCGTGGAAGACGTCATGTCGCTGGGCGATCTGAGCGCCAAGTGGGCCGCTTTCGGCTGGACCGTATTGGAGTGCAACGGCCACGACCTCGAGGACCTGGATCGCATCTTCAAGGAAGCCCGATCAGCGGCAGGTCGAGGCAAGCCTCTGGGGGTATTGATGCGCACCGATATGGGACGAGGTGTGGACTTCATGGAAGGCACCCACAAATGGCATGGCGTGGCCCCGAATGACGATCAGCTCGCCGAAGCCCTCTCCCAACTCCAGTCCCCCCTCGCCGACTACTGATGGCCGGCTACCGCCGTCCAATTTTCTGGGGTGTGGCCTTGGGGTTGTGCTGGTTGCTGACGGGCATAGGAAACGCGCGCGCCCAAAATTCCAGCAGCACCAACGCAAATGGGGAGGTGACCCGCATTCTGTTCGTGTTCGATGCCTCGAACTCGATGAATGCATTTTGGGGCCGCCGACGCAAATGGGATGTGGCCCGAGAGCTGTTGGCCGCTTCCTTGGACAGCCTCTATTTGCAGGACAACATTGAACTGGGTCTGCGGGTCTATGGGCATGGCACCAAACACGTTCCAGGCAAACAAGATTGCGACGATACAGAGTTGATCGTCCCCATCGGTCCGGGTCGCAACCTGATCATCCAGCAAGAACTTCGCAAGCTCAGGGCACAAGGCACGACCCCAATTGCCCGCTCCTTGCTCGCTGCAGCCGATGACTTTGCCGCCACATCCGGCCCCGGACGCAATGTGATCGTGCTCATCACCGACGGCATCGAAGCTTGCGACGAAGACCCCTGCGCGGTGTCCCGGGCGCTCCAAGCACAGGGCATCGTCATTCAGCCGTTCATCATCGGCATCGGCCTCGAGGAGAAATACAAGGACACCTTTCAATGCGTGGGGCGATATTTCGATGCATCCCGTCCTGAGGTCTTCGGCGAAGTGCTCGACATTGTCATCGACCAAGCCGTCCACCGGACCACCGTGCAGTTGGACCTGCTCGACGCCCATGGTCAGCCCACCGTCACGGCGATTCCCTTTGAGTTCATCGAGCGCCAATCTGGCCACCCGGCACTTCAGGCCGTGCACACTCAAATTGCGCCCGGCACCCCGGACACGCTTGTCCTGAACCCTGTCCCGGAATATGACGTGGTGCTTCACAGCATTCCCCCCTTGCGGCTGGAACAAGTCGTCCTGACGCCACGTCAACACAACCACGTGGCTTTGGACGCCCCCCTGGGCTTCCTGGATCTGAGCCAGAGCAGAGACCGAAGCGCCTTATCAGGCACTCCTGTCCGCGTCTTCCAACAAGGAGGATGCGACCCCGTCCACGTCCAATCTGTGGGCACCCGCCAACGCTACCTCGCCGGAACCTATCGGCTTGAATTTGCCACACTGCCTCCCGAAATCGTCGATGGCGTCCACATTGGAGATGGACGCATCGTGCCGGTGGCCATCTCAGAACCGGGCTCATTGAACCTTGACGTGGGCACGGCCGGGTATGGCGGCCTGTTCAAAGAGGGAGAATCCGGCCTTAACCTGGTCGTCTCTTTCGAAGGGCAAGACCCTTCCGGCCGATACGACCTGCAACCGGGTCGATACGTGGTGATCTTCCGTGCAAAACACGCACCCCGAACCGACCTCTCCGTCACCCGGAAAGTAGATATTCGCTCCGGGGGAAATCACACCCTCACCCTCAGACCATGATGGACTTTCTCTCAGCCAGCCAAGCCGAACTCGACGGCCTGGTCCGCAAGGATACCCGCAGCGGCTTCGGCCAAGGACTGCTCGAAGTTGGACAAGCCAATGACAAGGTGGTCGCCCTGTGTGCCGATCTAACCGGGTCGCTGAAGATGAATGCGTTCAAGGAGGCGTTTCCTGAGCGGTTCCAGCAAGCGGGCATTGCAGAGGCCAACATGATTGGGGTCGCGGCCGGCATGACCATTGGCGGCCTGATTCCCTTCACCGGAACGTTTGCCAACTTCTCCACCGGTCGCGTCTACGATCAGATTCGCCAGAGCGTCGCCTACAGCGAGAAGAACGTCAAGATTTGTGCCTCACACTGCGGCCTCACCCTCGGAGAGGACGGTGCCACCCACCAGATTCTGGAAGACGTGGGCATGATGAAGATGCTGCCGAACATGACGGTCATCCACACGTGTGACTACGAGCAAACGCGAAATGCCACCCACGCCATCGCCGAGCACCATGGTCCGGTCTACTTCCGTTTCGGCCGGCCGAAAGTGCCCGTCATCACAAGCGCAGATGAGCCTTTTGTCATCGGCAAGGCCCGCCGCATCACGACCGGTAGCGACGTCACCCTCGTGACCAATGGTCACATTGTGTGGAATTCCATCCTCGCAGCCCGCCAACTCGCTTCCGAAGGCATTTCCGTCGACCTGATCGACATGCACACTATCAAACCCCTGGACAAGAAGGCCCTGCTCGAGAGCGTCAGCCGCACGGGATGCGTGGTCTCTGCTGAAGAGCACCAGCGTGCTGGAGGTCTAGGTGAAAGCGTAGCCGCCTGCCTGACTCAGCACATGCCGGCGCCCCAGCGATTGGTGGCCGTCAACGACAGCTTCGGAGAGTCCGGCACCCCCGCGCAACTGCTAGAGAAATATGGTTTGGGGCCGAGCCAAATTGTGACCTCTTGCAAAGAGGTCATCTCCGTCAAACAAGGCTTACTCGCCTGACGACCCCGGACCTCAGGACTCCGTGCCGACCGGACGGGCATCTACAGATGCCATGGCCGAGTACAGGGTGTCTCGATAGGCTTTGGACGCCGGCATCAGCGGCTTTCGAGGAGAAGGACCGCACAATCCGAGCAAATCGCAGACTGCCTTGATTCCTGTGGGGTTGCCCTCGTTGAACAGGGCTTCCAACAGCGTCCTCTGATCCAACAGGCTCGCTTCTGCCTCTTTGACTGAGCCGAACATGGCCAGGTCCATGGCTTCTGCCCAACGGTTCGGATATGCATTGCCAATCACACTGACCAATCCATCCCCACCGATGGACATCATGGGAATGGCATTGACATCGTCACCCGACAACAAAGTGAAGGCCTCTGGGACACCAGCGCGGATGGCGCGGAATTCGATCATGTCATCCCAAGCTTGTTTCAAGGCAACCACCTGGCCGCAAGATTGAGCGATGTCGATGATGGTCTCCGGTGTCAGATGCACCCCCGTGCGGCTCGGCACATTGTACAGGATGATCGGCAAGGGCGAGGCGGCCGAAAGCGCCTGGAACATGTCCACCACACCGGCCTGACCCGGCTTGATGTAAGGCGGCGGACTGATCAGCAGGCCGTCCAAACCCGTCGTGTCCATCTGATGCAGTCGCTGAACAGCCGAGGCGGTGCCCCCACCCGCATCAAACCCGGCCACGATGGGCAAACGTCCACCATTGACCTCCTGCACGAAATCGAGCACCCGTCTCTTTTCTTCCGCATCCATGAGCTGGGCCTCACCTGTACTGCCAAGGACCACCAGAAAATGAGCCTTGCTGCCTGAAACATGGTGAACCATCCGCTCCAAGCCCGGAAAATCAAGGGCACCTTCTGCATTGAATGGTGTGATGAGGGCCACACCAAGACCCGTGAATCGCTTGGTCATTTCAAGTCGAGTGTATTCAAGTAATGCAACGTCAATTCGACGAATTCCGACATGCCGCCATCGTCTGGCCACGCCAGCATGAAATCCAATTCATCTCCTTCTTCCACAGTCGGCCCCACTTTGAAACCTAGGGTCGACCGTTTGAGCAAAGCCTCCATCACCAGTTGTTCCCCTCCACGGTGCAAACAGATGAGAACACCTTCACGCTTCAAGGGTTCTGGCAGGACCTTGGGTAGCCCCTGTCTCGAAACATCATCCCTCCACAAAAGATGGATGCGTGGGTCTTGCGGGAAATCCGGCGGAAGCAGGGTCGCATTCTCGCTTCGCTTGATGCGCTGCGCGCGGCTTTTGGCGTGGGCCTTTCGGGTCCAACCTGTGTCCACAACACAGGTCCAATCAGGGATGTCTGTCCGCACAGACAAGTCCGCCACCAACTGGCGCAACTCCCTGCGAAGTCCTGACTTGTGGCCGGGGACGAGGAACACGAGATGAGAGGTCGAGGACAACCCTCGGCCCTCCCGGGCACGGACAGCCGCCGGTTCACGGCGCAGGGACGCCAGGCCCCATCGATTCCACCAATTGCTCAACATGCGATGAATCCCTCGAAATTACGGGGGGTTCGCCGAGGTAAGGTGGACATTCCCAAAGTCAGAGTGCCAATTGCAAACAAGGCACTTCACCACCGCATGGGCACCTCAATCAAGAGCAATTCACAATCTGAAGATGCGGTCAACGACAAAGACGCCGTATCCCACACCCCAATCGCATCGCGGCGGCCGAGTTTCTTGCCGAGCACTTCCGCCTCGCCTTCGATCACCATCACGTAGACACCCTGGCCGGCTCCGTGCATGGCGTAGTCCACCGTGTGGCCCGCCCTAAAATTGCCCCACTGGAAGTACGCGTTCTGGTGAATGCGCACACCGGCACTGCCATCCGGCGTCACCAAGGTGGTGAAGCCATCGTTGGCCACCCCCGCGCCGCACTTCTTTTGGTCATACCGAGGGGTCAAGTCGCGTGTATCGGGATAAATCCACACTTGGAAGAAGCGGACTGCCTCACCGCTGCTGTGGTTGAATTCACTGTGCCAGATGCCCGTACCTGCCGACATGACTTGAACATCCCCCTCACGGATCACCGAGCTGTTCCCCATACTGTCCTTGTGCTCCAGCGCACCGGAGGTGGGAATCGTGACAATCTCCATGTTGTCGTGCGGGTGGGTTCCAAACCCCCCTCCTCCGGCCACGTCGTCATCGTTGAGCACCCTCAAGGCACCGAAGTGCATCTTACTGGGGTCATGCCACCCCGCAAAGCTGAAGCTGTGGTAGGTGCTGAGCCACCCGTGATCAGCTTGGCCACGCTCGCATGCGGGATGCAAGACGAATTGAACTTGTGTATCGAGGTCGGAAGGCATAAGGTTCGGGGATTCGGAAATCAGAATTGCACCGGTAAAAGNCTATTGCGATGAAAAGGGACGAGAATGCTGGAGAAATCCAGAGAATGACAAATTGAGTGCCGACGGGTTCTCCCCTGAATGCATCCTGACATCATGGGACCACATCATTGTTGTTCATACAACACATGTACATACATGGAATAAGGGCTCAAATGCAAGGGAGGCCGAGCCTCCCTTACACTCATCCAAATTCGCTCAGTTGGCCGACTTCAATTTGTCCGCAAAGAGCGCTCTGAACTTCTCCACCTTCGGACCAACCACAGCCACGCAATATCCTTGGTCCGGATTGTTGGCATAGTAATCCTGGTGGTAGTCCTCAGCCACATAGAACACCGCTGCCGGCTCAATCGTTGTGACGATTGTATCCTCCCAAAGCTTCGCCTCTTCCGCCGCCTTCAACGAGGCCTGGGCCACTTGCTCCTGTTCATCGGTTTGCGGAAAGATGGCGCTGCGATACTGGGTTCCAACATCTGCACCTTGACGGTTCAACGTGGTTGGGTTGTGGGTTCGCCAAAACACTTCTAACAGCTCACCGAAGCTCACCATCTCAGGGTCGAACGTGATGCGCACGGATTCTGCATGGCCAGTTCGGCCCGTACAGATTTCACGATAACCCGGGTTTTTAATGTGTCCGCCGGTGTAGCCGCTCTCCACTTTCTCCACGCCGTTCATTTCTGCGTAAATGGCTTCCGTACACCAGAAGCAGCCGCCAGCGAGAACGGCAAATTCACGGCCTACAGGCGGTGTATCTCGGGTTTGGGAGAGCTCGGTCATGGGCGTTGTTGTTGAAGGCGAATGAGAAGGGGAATCGCAACCGGATGCCAGCGCGGCTGTGGCACCGATCAGGGCGAAAAGGGCCAAGGGCAGGGATCGGACGTGTTTCATTTTCGTCGGGATTGAAAGGTTCAATTCACCTTTCTCAAACCCCGCGCTGGAATCAAAGTTCGCGTGTAACTCCACCCCCAACCCCAACGGCGCTCAGGCGCCAACCAACCGAAGGCATCGTCTGTGGCCAGTCCGAATTGGGATTGCCCATTCTTCGGACACCAAATGATGCCCACCGGTGCGGTCCAACCTTGCGTGTTCCTCCAACGAAGCCCCCCCATCGCCAGCAAAGGGCCCAGCGGTGTCCGACCGCCCACCCCCACTTCCGTCGGCTGACGAAGCAATGCGTCGTTGATCGGGGCCGCCAACTCGATGCCGATTAAGGCCCTGCTCCCGAGGCGCATTCCACCATCGAGGCGAACCCGGGTCGGCAAATCCACAACGCGGCGTTCCGGTGTGGCTTCCAAAAAGAGCGCCGAAGGCGACAGCCCCTCGTTGAGCAGATCCAATGCACCGCCTTGTTGGGCCACCCAATCCTCCAATGTGGCCACCGGGTTGTTCAAGCTGTACGACTCCCCTCGCCAATCCATGCTGCCTACCTCGGTGACGGCCAAGGAGGCGAACCACAAATCTGCCACTTCTACCCGCACCGAAGCATCCACCGCCACCCCGAATCCGGCGGGCCGAAGCGCACTTCCAAGCGTGGCATTGGGGGCAACCAGCTCTGCGCCAAACCCTTTGTTGAATGCGGCAAAGGCGGTGCGGTTCTCGGAATCCACTTCGTAGTAACCCGTACCTCGGTAATAGCGTGCCGCAAAACCGGTGGCCACGGTCAAGGCTTTCGTATCCAACCACTTGATGCCAAAGCCAGCCCCGTANGAGCGGACGTGCTGCACGGCAAAATGACTGCCATCGAGCAACTCCAGCGCCAACACATCGCCCCCATTTCGGATGCCGGACTCGGCCATCTCAAACTGGGATTGCGTCAAGTCTTCCGTATCCACGATGCTGCCATCTGACAGTTGGACCTGGTCATACAGACTTGAAGCCGGTCCCAACATGACGTAGCTCGCCAAAACAGGGCTGGGTGAAGCCGATGCAGAGTAACGGTCTTCCACACTCCAAGCCCAGCCGCCACGTTGACCATGACGCGACCACCCCGCCCAACGCAGTTGGACATCGGCAGAGGTCGGGGCCTCTCCCATCTGCTGCGCAAGGTCTCGGCGTTCAGCCAAGGTCCATTCCCGGTTCCCACCGGACCACTGTACCAGAGGTGTACCGTCCAGCACAGGGGTTCGCAGCACCAGGCCGCCTTCCACGCCACTGAAAAACCGAAGTCGGTTCTCCTTCCGCCATTGCCTTCTCTGTTGCCGCGACAAGGAATCCGGCATGTCCTGCCATGCCTTGCGATCCTGAAAAGGACGTTCTGAAGCCAGCAACGAGGGGTTCACACCGATCGCGTGGTGTCCGTGTGCCGTAATGCCGGGTATGGGACTGCCCATCAAGTCCACACCTGCTTGCTGAGACAACGCAGAAAACGGCAATAGAGACAAGGCGACCCCAAACAGGACAACCCGACCAGACTGCTGGCGACTGAGTAGCGCCATCGCCTTCAGAGGAGGATTCTCCAGCCGAAGGGGTCTTCTGCCCGGCCCCGACGGATGTCGTCCAAGGCTTGCGCCAGCTTCGGCATCACCGTCCAAGTCGAAACCTCTGGCAAGGCCACGTCTCCTCCTTGGAAACCAATGGCCTCAATGGGCG
Source organism: Flavobacteriales bacterium (assembly GCA_002683735.1). The sequence goes on along the minus strand of NYTZ01000075.1, from coordinate 1,704 downwards.
TCATGGTCGCAGCCGTTCCCACACCGAAGGCTTCGGTCAACGCACCAGACTCCGCAGCTGCTTTGAGCTCGGCCACTGCCACCCGCCGCTCTTCCACTTCCATCCCGAAGTGGCGCGCGAGAGTAAGAATGCTGTTCCGGGTCACCCCGTTCAACACAGTATCACCCAAAGCCGGGGAAACCAATTTTCCGTTGAGCACAAACACCGCGTTCATGGTGCCACTTTCCTCAATGTACTTGTGCTCCACAGCGTCCGTCCACAGGATCTGCTGGTAGCCCTGCGCTTTGGCCAATTCAGTGGGTTTGAGTGCCGCGGCATAGTTGCCTGCTGCCTTGGCAAATCCAGTGCCCCCTGGGGCTGCGCGGGTGTACTCGGTCTCCACTTTCACCTTCACGCTTCCATCGTAATAAGGCCCGACTGGACAGGTGAAAATCATGAAGCGGTACTCTGTGCTCGGCTTGACCCCCACATGCACCTCCGTAGAGAACATGAAAGGACGGATGTACAACGAAGCACCATCCCCATCCGGCACCCATTTCCGATCCATGCGGATGAGCTCGTTCAACGCTTCGAAAAACACTTCTTTATTGACCGCGGGCATACACATGCGGTCCGCACTGACATTGAACCTTGCGATGTTGGCCTCCGGACGGAATAGAGCGATTCCGCCGTCCTCTTGACGAAAGGCCTTCATCCCTTCAAAAATGGCTTGCCCATAGTGCAAAGACATGGATGCTGGGCTGATGCGCATGTCGCCAAATGGCTCGATAACCCCGGTCTTCCATTCCCCACCTTCGAAATCCATTCGGAACTGGTGGTCCGAAAAGACACTGCCAAACTTGAGGTTGGCCATGTCCAGTTCTGCAATCCGCGATTGAGAGATGGGTTGGATATCGAAGAGGGTCGTCGTCATCATGGGCCTTTCATTTAGGTCTCTCAATCGCTTTGCAAAAATAGGGGGAAGCAAAGCGCCCCACTCAACTGTGAATCAGGCCACTCGCGCAAACAGGAACTTATTGGGGCTCACCAAACCTGCCTGTACGGCGTACAAGACGACCGACGCAGTGTTGTTGACCCCAAGCTTCTGAAGAATGTTCCGTCGGTGTGTGGTTACCGTGTGGGGACTGACAAACAACTTCTCCGAAATCTGAGGGTTGGTGAACCCTTCCGCAATCAACAGGATAACCTCTAATTCCCGCTTGCTGAGTCTGATGCCTGCACAATCCGGCTCAACCACATCCAGCGATTCCAAGTTGATTCCCTCCTTCTTGATTGTCTCCAAAATTTGGGAACAGAAGAACTTCCGACCGCAGTGGGTCTCGCGAACAGCTTCGACAATCTCCTGCAAATCACAATCCTTCTTCACATATCCATCAACGCCAGCGCGAAGTGCATTTACGAGCGTCGCACCACGCTGTGCATCTGTCAGGGCCAACACGCGAATTCTGCCCATCGCCTTGAGCCGGACAATGGAGTCCACAGAAAAGCCCTTCGAAACGAAGTCCAGAATGACCAACTCCGGGGAAAAGTGCTGGATCAAATCCAACATCTCTTCTTCCGTCCGTGCCTGACCCACTACCTCTTGAAGCCCATGCGAACGCAAAATGGCCTGAAGACCACAGGCTACGAGTTGGTTGCTGTCAGCGATGAGGATGCGGGGCATATCTTATTAAGACTGGTTCTAGATAGCAAATGTAGCCCACA
>NYTZ01000074.1 GCA_002683735.1 Flavobacteriales bacterium | reverse complement strand
TCACAAGGCCGGGTTTTTTGATGTCGAAGTGCGGTCTGCGGATCAGCAGAACTCGTCGTAGGTCGCCTTGAGGTGGGAGGCGATCATTTCGGCGGTCCGGCCTTCAATGTGATGGCGCTCCACCATGTGCACCAACTTGCCGTCTTTGAAGATGGCTACGGAGGGGCTGCTTGGCGGGTATGGCAAGGTGTGTTTGCGAACCCGTTCCACAGCTTCGAGGTCAAACCCGGCAAAGGCCGTGTACATGTGGTCGGGAAGCTTGCTGTGATTGAGTGAGGCCTTGACGCCGGGGCGCATAGAGCCGGCTGCACAGCCGCATACGCTGTTCAGGACGACCATGGAGGTGCCTTCAGCGGACAGGGCGGAGTCAACAGCGGAGGCGTTGAGCAATTCTTTGAAGCCGACTTGGATGAGCTCGGCTTTCATGGGGATGACAATTTCAGCGGGATACATGGGGCAAAGTTATTCTTTGTCGGAAGCGGTAGAGGCCAAGAAAAGTTCGTCGTACTGTTCCTGGTGAATGGCGCTCGGGGCGTCGATCATGACGTCACGGCCTTGGTTGTTCTTGGGGAAGGCGATGAAGTCGCGGATGGTGTTTACACCGCCGAGCAGGGAGCAGAGGCGGTCAAATCCGAGGGCGAGTCCGCCGTGGGGCGGGGCGCCGTAGCGGAAGGCGTTCATCAGGAACCCGAACTGGGCTTCGGCCTCTTCCGGGGTGAAGCCGAGCAGGTCGAACATGCGAGCTTGGACGGCTTTGTCGTGGATTCGGATGGAGCCGCCGCCGATTTCCACGCCGTTGATGACCATGTCGTAGGCGTTGGCCCGCACGGCCCCGGGGTCGGAGTCGATGAGGTCCATGTGCTCTGGCTTGGGCGAGGTGAACGGGTGGTGCATCGCGTGGTAGCGCTCGGTCTCTTCGTCCCATTCGAGGAGCGGAAAGTCGACGACCCACAGTGGTTTGAAGTCGAACGGATCGCGCAGGCCGAGCTCGGATCCCATGTGCAGGCGGAGCTCGGCGAGTTGCTTGCGGGTGGTGTGCAGGTCGCCGCAGAGGAGCAGGATGAGGTCACCCTTTCCGGCGCCGGTGTGGCTGGCCCACTTCGCGAGGGCGTCCTGGTCGTAAAACTTGTCGACGCTGGATTTGAAGCTGCCATCGGCGTTGCACTTGCAGTGCACCAGACCGCGGGCGCCAATTTGTGGGCGCTTGACCCAGTCGGTCAGGCCGTCGAGTTGCTTTCGGGTGTATTCGGCTGCGCCGGGGGCCACGATGCCGAGGACCGCTTCAGCACTGTCGAAGACGTTGAACCCAACGCCCTGAGTGACAGGCGCCATGTCCTGGAATTCCATGCCAAAGCGCAGGTCCGGCTTGTCGATGCCGTACTTCTCCATGGCCTCGTCATAGGTCATGCGCGGGAAGTTTCCGATCTCTCGGTCGAGCACCTTCTGGAAGAGGTGGCGAACGAGGCCTTCAAACGTGTTGAGGATGTCCTCCTGTTCGACGAAGCTCATCTCGCAGTCCACCTGCGTGAACTCGGGCTGGCGGTCGGCACGCAGGTCCTCGTCGCGGAAGCACTTGACAATCTGGTAATACTTGTCGAATCCGCTCACCATCAGCAGCTGCTTGAAGGTTTGCGGGCTCTGGGGCAGGGCGTAGAACTGTCCGGGGTTCATGCGGCTCGGCACCACGAAGTCGCGGGCACCTTCCGGCGTGGACTTGATCAAGACGGGCGTCTCGACGTCGATGAAGTCGATGCTGTCGAGGTACTTGCGGGTCTCGATGTTGATGCGGTGGCGCAGGAACAGGTTGCGCTGGACCGGGCCGCGGCGCAGGTCGAGGTAGCGGTACTGCATGCGCAGGTCGTCGCCGCCGTCGGTGTCGTCCTCGATGGTGAACGGCGGGGTGTCGGCCGCGTTGAGGATGTTCAGTTCGTTGACCTGGATTTCAATCTCGCCGGTGGGGATTTGCAGGTTCTTGGACTCGCGCTCGCATACGGTGCCGATGGCTTGGATGACGAATTCGCGGCCGAGCTTTCGCGCTTGGCCACAGAGGTCGGCGTTGGTGTCCATGTTGAAGGCGAGCTGCGTGATGCCGTAGCGGTCGCGCAAGTCGACGAAGGTGAGGCCGCCAAGGTCGCGGGCGCGCTGGACCCAGCCGCTCAGGGTGACGGTCTGGCCGATGTGGTCGGGGCGGAGTTCGCCGCAGGTGTGGGATCGGAGCATGTCGTAGTGGGCGGCCGGAGGTGCCGGTACCGCGCGGCAAAGGTACGGTGCGCAATCCCCGGTGGCGAGCCGCTTGCAAGCCACTCTTCACAACCGCTTCTTGCCGGTTGCGCAGTAGTTTCGGGGCATGGGAGAATCCAACCAGACCCCCCTCGAGCGCCTCGAGTCGATGAAGGCCCAAGCCCGCATGGGCGGTGGCGAAAAGCGCATGGAGGCCCAGCATGCCAAGGGCAAACTGACTGCGCGGGAGCGCATCGACCTGTTGCTCGACCCCGGAAGTTTTGAAGAAATGGGCATGCTGGTGACCCATCGATCGACGTTGTTCGGGCTGGACAAGCAGCAGTTTCTCGGCGACGGGGTGGTGACCGGTTACGGCACGGTCAACGGCCGCCTCGTCTACGTCTTCAGTCAGGATTTCACCGTCCTGGGCGGCTCCTTGGCGGAGGCGCACGCTGAGAAGATTTGCCGGGTCATGGAGTTGGCCACGGACAACGGTGCACCGGTGATCGGCCTCAATGACAGCGGCGGTGCCCGNATCCAGGAAGGGGTTGTGTCTCTCGGAGGCTATGCGGACATCTTTCACCGCAACGTCCAAGCGAGTGGCGTGGTGCCGCAGATCAGTGCCATCCTCGGTCCCTGTGCCGGTGGCGCGGTGTACAGCCCCGCATTGACCGACTTCATCCTCATGACGGAAGGCACGAGCTACATGTTTGTGACCGGACCCAATGTGGTCAAGACGGTGACCCACGAGGAAGTGAGCGCCGAGGACCTCGGTGGTGCCCGGACCCACGCCTCCAAGAGCGGGGTGGCCCACTTGACAGCGCCGCACGAGGTGGCGGCCATCGATAAGGTGAAGGAGCTCCTTTCCTACCTGCCGCAGAACTGTGAAGAGAAGCCNGTTCGCCTGCCGTACAGCGGGGGCGAGGAANCCCGCCCCAATCTCGATGCGGTCATCCCGGAGAACGCCCAACAACCGTATGACATGCGCGACGTCATCCGCGAACTTGTCGACGGTGAGGAATTCCTTGAGACCCAGCCGGACTTTGCGGCGAACATCGTGGTCGGATTTGCGCGCCTTGCGGGCCGCTCCATCGGGGTGGTGGCCAACCAGCCGGCTGTGTTGGCCGGGGTGCTCGACAATGACGCGTCGACCAAGGCGGCTCGATTTGTCCGCACGTGTGATGCCTTCAACGTGCCCTTGCTTGTGTTGGAAGACGTTCCTGGTTTCCTCCCAGGCACCGACCAGGAATGGAACGGCATCATCACCAACGGCGCCAAGCTGTTGTACGCCTTCAGCGAAGCCACTGTGCCACGCATCACCGTCATCACCCGCAAGGCCTATGGTGGTGCTTATGACGTGATGAACTCCAAGCACATCGGAGCGGACTTGAACTTTGCTTGGCCCACGGCTGAGATTGCCGTGATGGGGGCCAAAGGCGCTGCCGAGATCATTTTCCGCAAGGAGATCGCGGCGGCTGACGATCCTGCCGCCAAGCTCGCCGAGAAGGAGGCCGAGTACGCCGAGCTGTTTGCCCATCCATACAGGGCTGCCGCGCGCGGGTATGTGGATGAGGTCATCGTGCCCTCTAACACGCGGAAGCGTCTGATTCGCGGATTCGACATGCTTGAAAACAAGTCGGTGCGCAGTCCGCGCCGAAAGCACGGCAACCTGCCCCTCTGAGGCACGAATCCGTGGCGCGGGTTTTTTGGGAACTTCGTCGCCGTGGCGCGGGTTAAATTGGCATTACAAACCCAACGACATGTTCCGTTCCCTNACCCTGGCCGCCTTGGCGTGCGGCTTCCTGCTGACTGCGTCGGCCCAGTCCACTGAATTCATCGAGCTCGCGATTGGCGATAAGGCTCCGTTGACCGACTTCAAGATGACCAACATNGACGGTCAAGATTGGAGCTTGGTGGACATCGCCGGAGATGGGGGCACCCTCGTGATATTCACATGCAACACCTGCCCGTTCGTGGTCGGCCGTGAAGGCAAGAGCGAAGGCTGGGAAAGCCGCTACAATGACGTGATTGGGTTTGCCCGTGAGCGCGGCATCGGTGCCGTTTTGGTGAACTCCAACGAGGCNAAGCGCAAAGGCGACGACAGCCTCGCCGAGATGAAGCAGCATGCCCTTCAAGCGGGCTACATCGCTCCTTACGTGGTGGACGAAGGCCACAAATTGGCTGACGCCTTCGGTGCGCGCACCACGCCTCACGTGTACCTTTTTAATGCTGAATTCCGCCTGGTGTACCGCGGCTCGATTGACGACAGTGTCAATTCTGCAGCGGGGGTGACCGAGACCTACCTCGAGGACGCCATCGAAAAGATGAAGGCTGGNAAGAAGGCAAAGCCCGCCATCACGAAGGCGATTGGCTGCTCCATCAAGCGCATGGGCTGAGGCATTTCTTGCGCCCAACGAAAAAGCCGCTCCTTTCGGGGCGGCTTTTTTCGTGTCCGGAAGGTCGGGCCATCAGATGACCAGCAAGGCATCGCCGTAGGCGTGCATGCGGTACTTCTCCTTCATGGCTGTCTGGTAGGCCTCCATGATCAGGTCGTATCCACCAAAGGCCGACGTCAGCATGAGGAGTGTGGACTGCGGCGTGTGGAAGTTGGTGACGAGGGCGTCNGCCAATTTAAACTTGTACGGCGGGAAGATGAACCGGGAGGTCCAGCCGTCGTGCGTCTTGAGTTGGCGCATGGTGCTGTGGGTGCTTTCCATGGCGCGCACTACGGACGTGCCGATGGCCACCACCTTGCCCCCGCGGTTGATGCTGCGGTTCACGGTGTCCACGCAATCCTGTGGGATGATCAGCTGCTCGCTGTCGACCTTGTGCTTGGTGAGGTCCTCGACTTCGACTTCGCGGAAGGTGCCGAGGCCGATGTGCAGCGTGAGGTAGGCCGTGTCGATGCCCTTGATCTCGAAGCGCTTCATGAGCTGCTTGCTCATGTGGAGGCCAGCGGTAGGCACGGCCACCGCGCCTTCGTTCTTCGCGTAAATGGTCTGGAATCGCTCGGCGTCTTCCGGCTCGACCGGGCGGTCGATGTAGTTCGGGAGGGGGGTCTCTCCGAGGGAGAACACCTTCTCGCGGAACTCTTCATTGGTCCCATCGAAGAGGAAACGCAGCGTGCGTCCGCGGCTGGTGGTGTTGTCGATGACTTCGGCGACGAGGTCCTCGTTTTCTCCGAAGTAGAGCTTGTTGCCGATTCGGATCTTCCGAGCGGGGTCCACCAGCACGTCCCAGAGTAGGGATTCGCGGTTGAGTTCGCGAAGGAGGAACACCTCGATGACGGCACCGGTCTTCTCCTTGTTGCCGAACATGCGGGCGGGGAACACCTTCGTGTCGTTCATCACCATCACGTCTCCTTCGTCGAAGTAGTCGATGATGTCTCGGAAATGCTTGTGTTCTATTTCGCCGGTGTCCTTGTGGACGACCATCATGCGGCTGTCATCCCGATTGTCGAGCGGGTATTGGGCCACGAGGTCCTGTGGGACATCGAACTTGAATTGGCTGAGTTTCATCCGCTCTACGCTCATGATCGAAGGGGGTTTGAGGGCGGGCGAAGTTAGGCAAAGCCCCGCCGGGGTTCAAGGGGTGATGGCGCGCACGTCCGCCTTGGTGTCATTCGGCCTTGGGGGCCGGCGGTGGCAAGTGTTGGAGTTGGTCGAGAAACGCGTCGAGGGAGAGGCAGTCTTCAATCTGGAAATCCCCGCTGGCCGTGCGCCGCAGGGCGGATAGGTGGGCGCCCACGCCGGTGGCCTTTCCCGCATCCCGGGCCAGGGCCCGGATGTAGGTTCCCTTGGAACAGAGGATGTCGAAGCCCATTACGGGGTTGGACCAAGCGGTGATGTCGAACCGGTGTACGGTCACGTCTGCGGTGCGCAGGGCGATTTCCTGGCCTTTGCGAGCGGCGATGTAGGCCTTCTGGCCATTGACCTTTTTGGCGCTGAAGCGCGGGGGCACCTGTTGGAGGGGGCCGATTTGGGTAGCCACGGCGTCCTGCAACTGTTCGAGGGCCAGTCCCGACGGATCGCCGGAGGGCTGCGGCTCGGTCTCGAGGTCGTGGCTGTCGGTGGTCGCTCCAAAGGTCATGTGCCCATCGTAGGCCTTGTCCTCGGCGGTGAGCTCGTTGATNCGCTTGGTCATCCGGCCGGTGCAGATGACCAGGACGCCGGTGGCCAAGGGGTCGAGCGTGCCGGCGTGGCCGACTTTGATTTTGCGGAATCCGCCGCCCTTGCGAATGGCATAGCGCACCTTATTGACCACGTCAAACGANGTCCACTCCAGCGGCTTATCAATGAGCAACACCTGTCCTGCCTGGAAGTCCTCCCAGGTTTTGAAGGTGTGCACGGGCCATCCGTTCATGCGGCGAAGGTCGCCCAGCGCATCCGGATGGCGAACCCGAGGGGGAGGGGACGGTTATCTTCGCGCGCCCATGACCCTCCAGGATCTCCTCGNCTTTTACGACCACGACGCCCGAACGGGCAGTGTCGTGGATGCCCTGGCGTCNCCGGGGGCAAAGGTGGAGGCGCGCGGTTTGGTCGGGTCGGCCCGCGCCTTTTTGGCGGCACAGGCCGTGCAGCGCAATGGGGGAGACCACCTTTTCCTCTTAGAGGACAAGGAAAGGGCGGCCTATTTCATGAACGACCTCGAGACCCTCCTCGGCGAGGGCGGTCACCAAGTTCTGTTCTACCCCCGTAGCGCGCGGGTGCCATATCAGGAAGAAGGGGCCGACAACGCCAACGTCGCGATGCGCGCGGAGGTGATGAACAAGCTCGAGGCGTTGCGCGGCAAGGTCTGCGTGGTGAGCTTTCCCGAGGCGGTGGCCGAGCAGGTCACCACGCGGAAGCAGCTCAAGGGCAACACCTATACGATTCAGCGGGGCGACCGCATCTCGCAGGATTTCGTGGACGAACTGCTCATCGACTACGGTTTCGAGAAGGTCGAATACGTTTACGAGCCGGGCGAATACGCCATTCGCGGGGGCATCATCGACATCTTCAGCTATGCCTTTGACCATCCCTACCGCATCGAGTTGTTCGGCGACGAGGTGGACGGCATTCGGAAGTTCGATCCGGCCGACCAGCTGAGTGTGGGCAAGATGGACCGGGCGGTCATCGTACCGGACGTGCAGGACCAGCTCGTCAAGGAGGCCCGGGAGCCTTTCTTGGAATTCCTCGGCCAGGACTGTTGTGTGTGGGCGTGGGACGTCCGCGGTGTGGTGGACCAGCTGGACAAGGAGGTGGAGAAGGCGGAGGCGTTCTACGAGAAGCGCACCGGCTTGACCCAGGCCCTCCGTCCGGGGGAGCTGTACACCACCGGCCTGCGGTTCGAGCGCAACCTCGAAGGCCACCGGGTCGTGGAATTTGAGGGCAGTGCGGGGTTCACCGACCGCATTGCGGTGGACTTCGCCCAGAAAGACCAGCCGGGCTTCAACAAGAATTTCGACCTGCTTGCCGAACACCTGAAGCATCGCCACCAGGACGGCTTTGCCACGTTCGTGGTGGCTGGTCAGGGCACGCAGCTTGAGCGGCTGCACGACATTTTTGCCGACCGCGGTGATGAGGTGAAGTACCAGCCTATTCCTTCGGAGCTCAGCGAAGGCTTTGTGGATGAGGGGCTCAAGTTGGCGGTTTACACCGACCATCAGATTTTCGAGCGCTACCACCGCTTCCGCCTCAAAGACGGTTACAAGAAGAACAAGCAGGCCCTCACCATCAAGGAGCTCATGAGCCTCGAGCCAGGCGACTTCGTGGTGCACATCGACCACGGCATCGGCGAGTTCAGCGGCCTGCAAAAGGTGGACGTCGGCGGCAAGATGCAGGAAGCCATTCGCCTCAAGTACAAGGGGGGAGACATCTTGTACGTGAGTGTCCATTCCCTGCACCGCATTTCCAAGTATACCGGCAAGGAGGGCATGGCGCCCAAGGTGCACAAGCTGGGGTCCTCCACGTGGGCCACGACCAAGAGCAAGACCAAGAAGCGGGTCAAGGAAATCGCTTACGATTTGCTCAAGCTCTACGCCAAGCGCCGGGCGTCACAGGGTTTCGCATTCACCCCTGACACCTACCTGCAGACGGAGCTTGAGGCCAGCTTCATGTACCAGGACACCCCGGACCAATTGACCGCCACCGAGGCCGTCAAGGAAGACATGGAAAAGGAAGTGCCCATGGACCGCCTCGTTTGTGGCGACGTGGGCTTCGGCAAGACCGAGATCGCCATTCGGGCGGCGTTCAAGGCCGCGACCGACGGCAAGCAGGTGGCGGTGCTCGTGCCGACGACCATCTTGTCGATGCAGCACTTCCGGAGCTTCTCCAGGCGCCTGAAGGACTTCCCCGTCAAGGTGGATTACGTCAACCGGTTCAAGACCGGCAAAAAGATGACCGAGACGGT